>CAZKTR010000836.1:0-1592 GCA_964555525.1 uncultured Pirellulaceae bacterium | reverse complement strand
GTGCCTGAGCCGCCTCGACATCGAAGTGTTCCCGGAGGAGTGGCTAGAGGTGGATTGGTTCGGCATGATGGAACATGGCACCCGGCAGAGCCCCCGCCAGGACCGGGGCAACCGCGTCGATGCGCAGCTGCGCCACATCCTGCGTGGGCTGCGCGACACGCCCCTGCCCAGCCTCCGCACGCTCACCCTCACCGCCAGCACGCGCCGCACGCGCCGCACGGGGGCTGCTGCGCCGCAGCAGGGCCCCAGCGCGCAGCGTGAGCAGCAGGCGCACACGCAAGACGGCCATGCATTTGGCACAGCACTAGGCGTGGTGCTACGCGCAGCCACGCGGCTCCAGGAGCTCACACTGTGCACACTCGACGTCGGGAAGGAGTGCGTTGAGCTGATTGCGCCATGCATCAGCGGTATGCAGGCGCTGTCCAGCTTAAAGCTGTGCGCAGCAGACATAGACCTTCCTGGCGCCACCGCCCTCCTCGAGCATGCATGCAAGCATACTGCACTTGCGGAGCTATCATTCGACTGCTGTTCGGTGCATGACGAGTGCCTAGGGCCTCAGAATGCAACGCTGAGGGGGGGGGCTCTGGGCCCCTTGTCCCAATGGCTCCTGTCGCTTCCTGAGTTACGTAAGCTGGAGTTTTCGGACTGTGACATGGGTATGCTGGGCGAGCATCTCATGGGTAGGAGCCTTTCGAGGCTAGGGAAAGTCGCTGAGGTGCACCTCGCGCAGTGCACTCAGAATTCCAACTTGACGGAAGTCTCAGAGGTTCCCGATGAGGTTCACGATGAGGTTCCCGATGAGGTTCCCGATGAGGAAGGGGAAGAGCTGACTACCAACCCAGCGCCTCAGGCTGACTGAGTTTTGCTTGGTATTAAGATGCACCGCTGCGTCGTTCCTTTATTGTGATGCACGGCATCGCCTTGAGTTTTAGTTATTGCAGCAGCAATTCGAGTGCAAGATGATGTTGTATGCGCTGCTGACTGCAGCTGGTTGGTTGCCTTGGTGGAGGTAGTAGTGTTTCCTTGCTCTGGGAGCACACGAGTGGGGCTTGATGGCAGAGCGTTCGGCGTGCTGGTGAAATTTCATCGACCAGGGCTGATAATGAGCATAATTCGGGTAGAATTCGAAGCGCGCCGTGTTGACGAGGATCGTGTGATCAACATGTGATTCGCCGATGTTTAGGGCCCTCCCAAAGCGTAGGATTTCACCGTATGCGTATGATGGCACCGTATCGTGTAGGAATTCGCAGTATGTGGTAGCGAATGCATCGTATGTCGTCCTATGGGGAACGAATAACTTGCGTTGCAGTATATGGCTTGGTGCTCAACTAGAGGTTATGTGGATGCGGTGCATCAGAAATTCCCTCGAACTGGGTCTGTAACATCAACACTCACTCCATGAAAGCAGCAATACCTTCAGTTCCACAAGCAATTCCCGTGCTCGGGTCATTCTGCAGGGCGTAAACGAGCGTCTGAGCTGCCTCTGTTCCCAGTGTGGTTCTGTTCGTCCTTGATCCCCAACCCCCCCCCCTAGATGGAACCGGCTCGTAGTAGTGCTGTAGGCCTCACGCCCTGTGCCAATGGCCTATGTC
>CAZKTR010000835.1:0-1593 GCA_964555525.1 uncultured Pirellulaceae bacterium | reverse complement strand
ATGCCGATTAAACTGGTCAGGTTTCTTCTGATTGATTTAATCTCCCCATCTTATCCAATTCGAGCGTTTCGTTTACTGGCCCAATCGTAGTTGTTTGGGGGCCTCCCGAAAGAGTGTGAACTTACCGCGTAAGTGTCACTTGGTGCTTTTCAATCGAAAAACAGATGGAACCGGGCACGTTGAGTGTTTGGGTTTGAGGTTGCTGTTTTTTTATGGCTTCGGTTAATCGCTGCCACCATTGGGCAGACATTGATTGCAGTGGCCACTGTTGATCGGCCCAGATTTTCAATAACAGTTTCTGTACCAACACGTCCGGTTGGTCAATCAATTGGCGCCGGTCGAGATGGACTTCGTTGTCGGTGTGCAAGGTGATCGCAGCCAACAACGGTTCGACAGAAGATTCTAGAAATGCTTCTGTCTGTTGTGCGTGTTGGCTAAGTCTGGCAACCGCCGCTGCAACGTCACCAAAACGCTGCTCTAACGAAGGCAGGATTTCGTTTCGCAAAAAGTTTCGTGTGTAAGAATTTTCGGCGTTAGTTGGGTCGACGCGGAAGTCTTGTTCGATTGAACGCAGGTATTCTTTTAAGGTGCTCGAACGGATATCCAGCAACGGGCGAATGATCGTCAACGCCTCGTTGACGACTCGTTGCTTGGGGATGCCTTGCAGACCCGCGATTCCTGTGCCGCGAAAGATACGAAACAGTACGGTTTCGATTTGGTCGTCTTGGTGGTGACCGGTGACCAGGTACCGGCAGCCGAGTCGGCCCGCCATGGCGACGAGGCGTTCGTATCGGGCGTTTCGGAGAGACTCCTCGCTGCGAGTAGCGTGCGGTTCTGCTGCGGTGGGCTGTGGGGAAATTGAATCTAAGCAGAATTCTAGTTGGTGTTTTTTTGCCAACGCTTCTACGAATTCAGCATCGGCGTCGGATTGTTGGGCTCGGGTGCCGTGGTTGATATGAGCGACGATCAGGTTTGATTTGGCTTCGGAATCGGCATTGGCGATCATCAAACGCAGCAAGGCCACACTGTCGGGGCCGCCCGATACCGCCACCAACGTACGAAAGCTCCGCCATTGTTTGGCTGGAAAAGCCTGTTCCAAGACGTCGTCTAAATCGTTCACTACGGATGTACTTTCCTAAAAACTAAGTTTGTAAATCGGAAACGAACCGTACAAGTGTCCAATCGTACTGAAAACCAAGACCGATACGCAGGGTTGAGACGTTTGTGACGAGTCGCGTCATATTTTTCTGGAAAGCTTTTCACAACGATAATTTGGGGATAAGTGGCCGTTTCAACGGTCAGAGCGACGAGTTCTGTGTAAAACCGTCAAAGGATAAGGCTAGTCCAAAGTTGAAGTTTTTAGCTCTCGCGGTTAAACTATGGAAGTCGGATGGTTTTGAAAGACTCAAATGAGCCGTCTGTCGAATTTTAATTTTAACTGTATGAAGAGCGACGTTGCCGTCAAAACTAATCTGCGCGGGAATCTAAATAATAGATTTTAAGAGCAGTTTAGAGAGTGACATGTCGTGAACGCGAAGAAAAATTGAGTTCTGTTGTAACACCCGTTCATTAGTTTCCAGATTTAGTAAACGC
>CAZKTR010000834.1:0-1595 GCA_964555525.1 uncultured Pirellulaceae bacterium | reverse complement strand
ACGTCCAATAGCCTAGATATATTCAACGGTGAGTCAGCATTGGGTACTTGGTCGTTGTTTATCGAGGACGACATCGGGGCTGATGGCCTGAGCTTCTACGAGTACACGCTGACAATCACAACGGAGGCACAAGCGGTGCCCGAGCCAACATCGGCAGTGGTGATCGGTTTCGCCGGTAGCTTATTGTTGATGCCTCGGCGTCGACAAGTATGATTGGTAAATCGACATTCAGAGCCGGGCCACAAGGCTCGGCTCGATTTTAGCTGACTTCTCCTGTGGTGAAACGTTGATTCACAAATCAATCACATGTAATTGCCTCGCGTTATTTATAGCGGCATGCTGCCTGTTCACGGGTTGTGACAGCCTAAGCATGAACGTTAAACCCACCGCCGAGCAGATTGAACGCTCCCATGCTGAATGGTTAGTGCATCACAATGAACTGGAGGGCATTAATAGAAACTTGGACGTTGACTCAATCCTGTTTAAGTACCTAACAACATCTGAAACGCCGACGGAATTTTGGGGCGAGGTTCATAAGAATGCCACGGCTAAGGGTTGGAAAATCATAGAAGACTTGCCGCAGTCAAAACGCTATCAAAGAATTATTCCAAGAACGGGCAAGATCGCATTCCATAGTGCGGAAGAGACGAGAATTAGCATTAAAGACGACAAAGTATTTGTTGCTTGGATTCAAGCGGATCATTCTGGGGATCGTCCCCCAAAATCGGTTGCACAAACGAGTGAAGGGAAATGGGCGGAGGAGAATTTGTGGCCGTGGTTTCAGGAAATCCAAACCGAAGAAACCGCCAAATAACTACGATGCTTCGCGAATCGGGACTTACGCGATTTTTGAAGTGAAAGATCGCTTGTTCCAGATCGACAATCGCAATTGTTATCCCACCCAGAAAGACACTCGAAAGTGAAACTCCGTTTTTCCGATCTCGATGACCTGCGTGATTACGTTCAAGCGATTGCCCCCAAAAACCACAGCACCACAAAAAACTGGACTGCGGCTCAGAACTTCTTTCACTTGGCAAGTGCTTTTGAGGGGTCGATGGATCCGCTGCCTAAAGGATATCCTTTTCTGGTTCGCGTTTTAGTTCGACCGTTTCGCTGGATCGTTACTGGCTACCGATTTCTCCCATGGCTGCCCATACCCAAGGCAATTAAACACCGCTTGAATCCGCCAGAGACTGCTGAATTTGCGGAACAGAAAAAACGACTGCTAAATGCAATTGAGATGTTTAAGCAATTCCCCATTGAACACCCATCACACCCAGTATTGGGCAAACTGACGACTGATGAGTGGATCGGATTCCATCTCAGGCATTGTGAACATCACCTTTCGTTTATTGCGTTCAACGATTGAACACATCGCTCAAACAACACGCTTACGTTTACCGGTTTGACCGCGGGCATCACTCCAAAACGAGACAACCGCCGGGATTCACCAGACCAAATCAAAGAAGTAAGGAAGGCACTGGCCGCTTCTGCCTGTCTTACGCGATGGCGGAGCGGAAAGGCTTTTTATTGCGGCGATCGCTAGAATTGACACCACAAAATACACGAACCGCCTTCACGACTGATAGCAATGT
>CAZKTR010000833.1:0-1596 GCA_964555525.1 uncultured Pirellulaceae bacterium | reverse complement strand
GGCTCGCCGGGTTCTTCCTTCACGTACCGAGGCACCCCATATCCGGACAACCTTGTTCGCATTTCCGCGATCAATTGAACTCCACGTTCACGAGGCACTTCAAAATGCCCGGCGCCGTTGACGTGATCGAGCTGATGCAAATAGTACGGCAGCACCCCGATTTCCAACAACCGATTACTCAGCCCAACCAACGCATCCGCATCATCGTTAATACCTTTCAACAAAACCGACTGATTCAGCAACGTCACGCCTACGTTTTTCAAATCAGCAATCGCAACTGCCACCCGATCGTCAATCTCGTTTGCGTGGTTACAGTGGATCACCATCAACACCTGCCCCTCAAATCGCTGCAAACGCTCGGTCAACCGAGTCGTCACACGTTGCGGGATCATGATCGGCAGCCGAGTATGAAACCGGAGTCGCTTGACGTGCGAGATCGCTTCCAACTGATCGATCAATGCGATCAAGTTATCGTCAACGATCGTCAACGGATCACCGCCGCTCAAAATAACTTCGTCGATATTTGAGTCCGCCTGAATCTTCTCGATCGCCGGCTCCCATTGTTCTGGCGAAGTCGGCGACTGGCTATATGGAAATTCGCGACGGAAACAATACCGACAATGAATTGCACAAGCACCCGTAGAAACCAATAGCACTCGGTTACGATATTTTTGCAACAACCCCGGCGACAAAGTAGCGTCAGCTTCTTCAAGCGGGTCGGATTGAAAGCCCGGAAGCTGGGTGTCTTCCGCAGCAACTGGCAAAATTTGCTTTAAAAGTGGATCGTCGATGTCACCGGTTTTTATTCGACTAACGAAGGGCAGGGGAGCAAAAACGGGGAACTGAGAGGCCGCTTTTGGCTGGTTTTCCTTGGATTCTGGCAATCCCACCGCTCGACGCAACGTTTGACTGTCGCGGATCGCCCACTTCATTTGTTGTTGCCAAGAGCCCGAAACGGCGCGGACAGGATCGAGTTGAGCGGTTAAAATCTCCATGCTTAAAGGATAACCGGTTTCGGCAAAACATCCACCAGCACGGATACAATCGTCCGCTGGAAGCATTCAATCAAAACAAGTTGAAAACTTTTAACAGGTAAATAAACGTGGGCACGATCAAGGCAGGCGATTTTCGCAAAGGTCTAAAAATCCAGATCAACAACGAACCATACATCATGACCAGTATGGAATTCAAAAAACCGGGCAAGGGCAGTGCGCTGTACATTTGCAAAATGAAGAACTTGCTTCGTGGCACCACGCTCGACCGAACCTACAAAGGCAACGACACGCTCGAAGAAGCCGATATTCTGGAAACCGACGTCCAGTACCTTTACAAACAAGGCGACACGTTCGTATTCATGGACAAAGTCAGCTTCGAACAACACGAACTCTCCGCCGAACAAATCGGCGACGACTGGCGTTACCTCAAAGACAACATGGATTGCCAGATGACCTTCTTTGGTGGCAACCCGATCATCATGACACCGCCCAACCATGTCGTACTAAAAGTAACTTACTGCGAACCGGGCGCAAAAGGCGACACGTCGACCAACGTTCGCAAACCGGTGACCGTTGAAACCGGCGGTGAGTTCCAAACTCC
>CAZKTR010000832.1:0-1599 GCA_964555525.1 uncultured Pirellulaceae bacterium | reverse complement strand
CTAACGCCGCGAACGATAACAAAATCATCTCGAAAACTGAAGTGGATCAAAGGCCAGTAAGGTGAAAGAAACCAACAAAAAACGTAAAAGCACCCGTGTTTCCGTGCCTCAGTGGCAAATTCCTCCGGGATTAACAATTGGGAATTTTGATTACACAAACTCTTCCTCCATTGCCGCTGATTACGATCAGTTTTTGGCCGGGAACAAACTCAGTCAAATCGATGGGGAAATATTCCACCGTTACCTCCCTTCGCTGGAAGGCGGCCCGCCCCAAGGTCCGTTGGTGGCTGATTTTGGCTGCGGCAACGGTCGCTCGCTACTACCGTTGCTTGCAGAAGGCTATCGCGGGATTGGAATTGATTTGTCAGTGCCAATGTTGGAGTCGTTTGCGGGTAAGGCGCAGGAGACGAATGTTGCCGATCAAGTGAGTCTGGTGCAGGCTAACTTGGTGCAGTTGGATGCGTTTACGGACGGCTCCGTTGATGCTGCAATTTGTATGTTCAGTACGCTGGGGATGATTCACGGTCGCCAGCATCGAGTTCGTTTTTTGAAGCATGTGCGCCGAATGTTAAGGCCGGATTGTCCTTTCGTTTTACATGCTCACAATAGTTTGTTTCAAATCCGGCAACCTCAAGGCTTGCGCAACGCAGTGGCTTCGGTCTGGAAAGCTTGTCGAGGCAAGCATGAGTTTGGCGATCGCACCGCGACGTATCGTGGCGTCAAGAATATGTTTATTCACAGTTTTCGCCGAGCTGAGTTAAAACGGGATTTAGAGCAAGCGGGCTTTACGGTGAGCAAGTGGATCGGGATTCGCCCGGCAACCGACCAAGCCACGGACATTGATGCTCCCCTGCCCTGGTTGAGTGACTTGCGGTTGGTGGGATGGGTTGTGGTATGTGGTTGAATTGGAAAAGCCGGCTGAAATACAAGCTCGCAGCGCAAGCAAGTGCATTATTTAAAAAGTTAATAGATGCACTCGCTGTCGCGTCGAGCTTGTATTGCCGGAGGGACCAACAGCTAAGCCCCGGATAGCTGCCTGAATGCTGGAAAAAAACAGATTTGTACGTCTGCCCCAGTCGTCAGACCAGCCAAAGTGATTTAGATTCGCGTTACTTTAATAGGTTCAGTCGGCTAAAATTGGCCGGCCTAGGATGGTTCCAGCGGGAATGACTCTTCCGTTCTGCTCCAACCCGTTCACCATAACTCATTCGTAAAAGGAAGTTAAGATGTTCGTTTCGCCGACAAAAATTGTCTTAACATTGACAGCCGTGATCGCCATGACGATCTGTTGTACTCAAGAATCAAGCGCGCAGCGCGGGTTTAGAATCGGAAACGTTCTGCAAGCCGGTGGAGGGCAAGGCTTTCGATTAGGTGGGGATCGATTCGGGATGCAGTTCGGTGGTGGTCAAGGCGCGATCATTGGCGGTCAGAATGGTGGTATGCGTTTTGGGAACGGACAAGGAGCACGCTTTGGTACAAGCAATTTTGGAATGCAATTTGGTGGTGGCCAAGGCACCCAAGTCGGACGTCTTTCCACACCAAGTAGTTTTTATAACGGAACGGCTCAATACAACGGAACGGCTCAATACAACGGAACGG
>CAZKTR010000831.1:0-1602 GCA_964555525.1 uncultured Pirellulaceae bacterium | reverse complement strand
GGCTTAAGGAATTCCATTGCATCGGTTAGGGTAAACGGATCGCCGGTTGAAGTGCTCGATCAAGGCGGGCGCTTCTTTTCCCAATTGGAAATTCTTCCAGGGTTGAATCAGTTTAGCTTTGAAGCCACCGATCTGGCCGGGCAGACAATTTCTACCACACTGGAAGTCTTTGGGGTGAGTGACCCGGCGGACATCGACCAGAATCAGTTCGTCGACGTGACTGGCAGCCTTTCAGGGATTTACGGTCGAACATCTTTTGATCAACAGACCGAACAGCTGTTCGTTGATCTTGCAACAAGAAACGATGGAACCTTCGCGACCGATGTGCCCTTGTTTGTAGGCGTGCGAAATATTTCTGATCCGTCCGTGACCTTGGTTGGAGTCGATGGTTTGACACCAGACGGTGTTCCTTTCTTTGACTTCTCGCAATTCGTCGACGATGGTCGGCTTGATCCGCTGGAAATCACGGCGTCGCCGACGATCACCTTCTCCAACCCCGACCGAATTCAGTTCGACTACGACCTTGAGTTCTATACCAACCTGAATCAAGCCCCTGAAATTACCTCTCTGCCGCGTGTCGAAGCCCTTGCCGGTCGCGTTTACGAATACGACGTTGATGCAATTGACCGAGATGATGATGAACTTTCTTGGCTGCTCTTAGCTGGACCCACGCGAGCAACGATAGATCCTCAGACCGGGTTGATAACTTGGGAGCCGGGCGTTGAAGACATCGGAACTGCGGAACTCCTGATCCGAGTCGATGATGGCAGAGGTGGTCAGGCCGAACAGCGATTTACACTCAACGTGATCGAACCGCCGCCAAATAGGCCGCCAGTTATTACGAGTGAGCCTGTTACTGTGGCCACCGTAAGTGATAGTTTAGTTTCTCTGTTGCCATCTAGCTATGCCGGTATTGAATTTCCGCTTGGTGATATTTCCTTTGCTGACACTGTTGTCTCCTTCGAGTTGGGCGAGGATTCGTTGCCCCCACATGATGTCCCTGAAAACATCCTAGGAACACCGATCAATGAAACGGGATATTCGCTTGGCGAAGGAGGAACGATCGTCGTCGAGTTCACTGACAATCGGCTTGTGGACCAAGACGAAGCAGCCAATGGCCTCGATCTATTTATTTTTGAAGGCGGTGCTGTTGAGCGGATGCAAGTTGAAATAAGTAACGATCAAGAAACTTGGATCAATCTTGGTGAGATAAGCGGACAACCGTCTGGAATCGACATTAAGCCATTCGTCAATGTTGGAGATGAATTTCGATTCGTTCGGATCACAGACGTTGCTCCACGACAAACTCCCTCGCCTTTTGCAGGGCCTGACATAAATGGCGTAGGCGCCATCGGTAGCGTTCTGGTGGAAGCGTCCTACGAATATCAAGTCGAGGCATTCGACCCAGATTTTGATCCGATCTCATTTTCTTTAGTGAATGCCCCGTCGGGCTTAGTGGTCAACCAAGTTTCTGGTCTTATTCAATGGGCCCCCTCAGCTGACCAAGTCGGCAACCACGACGTGACTGTTCGCGTTGAAGATGGACGCGGCGGAGTCGCTGAGCAGTCTTATGTGATCGCTGTCAAAGGCGATCCGGACAAC
>CAZKTR010000830.1:0-1604 GCA_964555525.1 uncultured Pirellulaceae bacterium | reverse complement strand
TATTCAGGGCCTGATCGTCGATCTTAATAAGGGGCGCACCACCATCTGCCCCAGAATTGTTTTGGCCAGTGATTTGAATTGCAAAATTTGAATCGTGTTTCAGCTAGAACAAAAAGATGGATTCAATATTCGCCAGTTGGTTTTGTGCCAACTGGCGTTTTTTTGTGTGAATTGGGACCGAACCGATGTAGTTAGTTCTGAAGCGGAAATTGCGCCAAGAGCAAGCAAGACTATTCGGAGGGTTTGTCTTATCCTGTAAACCTCTGTTTCCTCCGTGTTTCAATTCAAACCAGAATCTGTCATCAAGTACTTTCCATTGCGAATTCTAGTTTCGATTTCAATAGGCAAATTCGAAAGCTTGGAGAACGCCCGCTGGGCGGATATAGTAAAGCAACAGGAACAGTCGATCTAAGACATCTATCTATTAATAACCGATGCTGCCTTGGGCTGCCAAGGTGCAGGGGGAATTCGGGGGAATTCGAGGTGAGCATGGAACTTCCACCGTCAAATCCTGAGCTCAACCCGTCTCCGTCGATGCTTGAATCCGACCAGACAACGGCCAGTTCTGCTGATGTGCAACGTCGAAACATTTGGCCTCTCCTTCTCATCTTTGGCTTTTTGGGATTGTTGGCCGGGCTGCTCGTCGGGGGAATTTACTTCACGAAATGCACCAAGGTTTATCAGAGTCAGGCAACAATTACGATGATGCCAAGAGGTGGCCCTTTTCGATTGGGTTCGTCTGAGGATGGGGATGGGGATTTTGACATTCGTCATGATCAACTCATCGGCGAAGACACCATCTTGGCGAAGTGTCTGATCGAGTACGACTTAAAGGATCTGCCGACCCTTCGAGATTTGTCGGCTGTAAAACAGATCGAAGAGATTCAAAAAAACTTAGTCGTGGTTCAGAGCCGAGAGGAACCGACCAAGTTTGAGCTTGAGTATTTCTCAACTGATCCACGAGATGCACAAACGGTTTTAGCAACGATTATCAAGACCTACGACAAGCACCTCAAAGACAAATACCGTAGCCCCACTCCAAGTGTGATGGAACTTTTGGAAAAGATGAGGGATGGGTTTGACAAGGAAGTCAAGCAAGTCGACAAGCAACTGAAAATGGCTCGGGACCGAGTTGCGAAAATGGAAATTGGAGAAATAGAGAATGTTAAGTCGGAGGCATTGGTAAAAGAGATCGAAGAGTTAGTTCTTGCCAAAGAAAAATTCATGGCAAAGAAAGAGATAGCCGGACAACAAATCATCGAGGAAGGCACGACACGTTCAAGTCGGCACAAAGGCTTTCTCTTCGAAACAACTCGATCGCCCTGCTCCGGAGACCAAGTCCGGCCAGCGCTGGCTGTGATACTTCCAGTCTTCGCGTTGACTGGCGCTGTGGTCGGTTTGTGGTTCGCCTTATTAGGTGTACTTGTGGTTGGTGCTACCCGCTAGTCTAACGCTCGATTGGACTTTGCGTCGTTGCCGATCAGTTTGTCCAGCGAGCGAGGGCCGGTCATGCGCTGAGTTTTGAACAGAAGATCGAACATGTCGTCCCTTCAGGACTTGGTTTTCATCCCTAGAGATGTGCTGAGTTCGGTATAAAATGGCGG
>CAZKTR010000829.1:0-1604 GCA_964555525.1 uncultured Pirellulaceae bacterium | reverse complement strand
TTGAGCCCTCGGGCAATTCATCCATTTTCCAAACCGGCAGACGCACCAAGTGTTCCTTTTCCAGTTTCATTGATTCGACAGAATTGAAAGCCAAGCAAAGCAAAATACCTGCAATCACCGCCACCAAAGGCCCCTGGATAATCTTAGTGAAGCTCAGTTGCTTCATGAACTTCTGTTCCCACAAAATCAAAATTGCAAGACATACGAGCGTGATGATCACGGCAGCCGCGGTGGGATGCGTGACCGCATGTAGAATTTCTGTGAACGTGTTGTGACCATCTGCTTGTTGGAAAGCCATCACCCCCTCGGGAACTTTGTCTTTCCCAAAGGCATGCGGGATCTGTTTGAGAATGATGATCAAACCGATCGCAGCTAACATTCCCTTGATCACCGAAGCAGGGAAGTAGTATCCAATGGTTCCTGCCTTAAAAAATCCTAACAAGAACTGAATCACTCCGGCCAATACCACTGCCAGTAGAAAGTTTCCAAACCCTAACTGAACAATCGCAGGCGCCACGATGGCCACCAAACCGGCAGCCGGCCCACTAACTCCAAGCGACGAATTACTAAACAGAGTGACAATCAAGCCACCGACAATACCGGCTATGACACCCGACATCGCGGACGCACCTGAGGCCAACGCAATCCCCAAACACAAAGGAATCGCGACAAGAAATACCACCAAGCCAGATGGAATGTCTGTTTTCCAATGTTTGGCTTCTTTAAAAATCGTCAGCGGACCAGTCTTTTGCATGGAGTTGCCTGTTTTACTTACGAACAAAGGAAGAAATTGATTGATTGTTTTTTAGATCTGGTGGTACGATTCAACGCCCCCAGTCTTTACGTTTGCTCGTGCCAAGCTGAGTTCTTTTCTGGCCTCTGACACCAACCAAGAACAAGAGCCTGTACACGAAAATCTAAATTCGCCTAATCAAGTTTAACTCGATTAACTCTACATTAAACCGAAGTTGAACGCAAAAAGCCAGCCCCACCATCCTACCAACTGGCAAGCGGTTAGGTCTACCTTTCAGCATCTAAAATGACCGCCAAACAGCCTTGTTCTTCACCAACCAAATTAAATAACTAGCCTCACTCACGGCTCTTTTCCCAATCAATGAATCCTAACCAACAAATCCCAGCCAACAGGATCGCGTCCCTGCGGGGTGTACGAGCACAAAACAAGAGTCACTTAATACTCAAAACCGGTTATTTCGACACTGCAACTTTCACTATCCCAGATTCCAGAACGAGGCAGACCGTTGACCAACACACGTGACACAACTAGTTTTTTATGAGGAAGTCTTCATAATTCTTAACTTCTGCTCGCAACTTTTTTGAGCGAGTCCATCTCCCCAACACCAACCAAGCCGCACTACATTGAGCTGGAAACAAATTCTATTTATTGCCAAGTGTGCGGTTTCGCTCGCGATTTTAGGTTATCTGTTTTACGGAGCCTCTCAAAATGGCCAGTGGCAAGAGCTGCAAGAGACACCCAAACACTGGGGCTGGGTTGCAATCGGATTTTTCGGTTGCTTGGCGGCAATGCTATTTAGTTTTTACCGCTGGCAACTGCTCGTCCGAGCGCTCGACCTGCCATTTCGATT
>CAZKTR010000828.1:0-1605 GCA_964555525.1 uncultured Pirellulaceae bacterium | reverse complement strand
ACGAGGCTTTTTTTTTAGCCATCAAGAGATCCGCTATCAGGAACGCCGCGATGAGCGAAGAGTCTTTAACTTCCCTCAGGCGATGAAGCCGAAGCAAGCTGGCTAACTTCGTCGGTCTCGGTCACCGGGGTAATCATGACTGCTTTACTAACAAGATTTAATCCTGTCATGCATCAAACGTCAGAGTGATCAGTTTGTTGGAAGCTGAAAAGGATCTCATCCTGTGTATAGCCAGTCATAATTGATATTTCTTCAAGTGTCGTTTCAGAAAATTTCGGACTCAATTCTTCATCTAGTCTGACTACCCAATACTCTTCTCGTTTTGATATTGTTTGGTCTGCTGGCCAATGCTCGAACCATAGGGAATTTCGATCGAATCGCGAGTAGACGTGGCTTTTGAAAAACATCCGCGTCAGGATATCGATTAATGAAAGTACTGTAGATTTCCAAAAGCCGTTTATGGTCGCCACGTTGTTTCTTGAAATGACGCCGTAGTCCCGTGCGCGTTTGATTGCGAGTATTCTGTTCAGTTGTTCCCGATAGAATTCGTGTGCATTGCAAATGCTGACCCCGCGATTGCCACGTTGGCTGCAAAGCACCACAAACGGGAAATTCTCACGAGCCAAAATGCGGAACCAACATGACATTTGTCCAAGTGGCTGATCAGCTGTAAGATGCCTAAACTCTTCTACATGAATGTTATTGGTAGTTTGCATTCTGAAGTCCTCAAGAAGTATTGATTTGAGAATACAGGTCTGCCTTGGAACGTAACATCCCAATCTGAACTTGCAAGTAGTCGACGTGACCTAAGCAGTTATTGGACCTTTTCCCGTTCGTACCCCCAGAAAACAAAATCCATCGGTTCGTTTTTGTTGCAGCGACCGATTTAGTACGAAGCAATTTCAAACGCAAAATTCACCTGCCTTCCTTGAATTCAGACAACCTCCTGTCTAGTTCCAGCGAGAAGATTCAAAAAATTAGAATCCTAGGGAATCTTCACGTTTATTTTACCCAAAGTCATCATATGCCTTCAAAACCAAAAAAAACGACTACCCCAAAGTTTGAGGTGCTAGAAAAGTTGGGCAGCGGCCTGTTTGCTGATGTTGTGAGAGCGCAAGACAAGGCTCTAGATAGATTTGTTGCTTTGAAGATCATCAAAGAAGAGTTTGAAACTTCTACGGTCGTAGTTGAGCATGGCCGAGTCATGGCCAAACTCCCCAAGCACAAAAATGTTGTTCAAATCTTCGGTATTGAGGAGATAGACTACAACGGAAACGTAAAGCAAGCGGTCGTAATGGAATGGATCGAAGGCCAATCGATCGCCTCTGCCTTGTCCGGTCCACGGTTTGGGGTTCCACAGACAAAGAAGCTGATCGAGGGCATCGTTGCAGGTATCAAATTCATGCATTCTCACGATGTTTTCCATGGGGATTTGCATCCCGGCAACATTGTGATTGGTCCTGACGGTGAGCCTGTAATTATTGACGCGAGCGTCGAGAAACGAGGCACGTTGTCACGAATGCATGCCGACATGGACAAGTCAATTTTCGTCTTAGATTTAGACTCGTTGAAGCACGTGGTTTTTCGTTGCCTGAACCACTCAAA
>CAZKTR010000827.1:0-1608 GCA_964555525.1 uncultured Pirellulaceae bacterium | reverse complement strand
CCGCTACGCAATTCCGATTCGCCCTGTCGTTCATATTGGGTACGGCTTAGCGATCGCCACCGCCATACGCGCTATTGTGAGAAGCCGTTGATACCTAAAACCGCTACCCAAAGCCCGAGTAGACCCTAGCAACGACATGGGCCTCTTCACCTCCGTTGCCGGCGAACGTCACCTTCAATCCTGATGTGGCTGACACGTTGGACATGTGCGCGTTGGAATATTTGAGGACACAACAAAGCTAATCCAGTGACACTCGTGTGTTCCAGTAATCACTATCCCTTCAAAGCTTGCGGGTCAGGCCGACCTATCCAGCTTTTCAGATATTCCCTTAGGTAGCAACGAACTTACCGATTCTTTGGAAAATTACCGATACAAGTGCTGTATCAACTCGCTGGATTCAACAACCAAGCAAGAAAGAATATGGACGGCGATTCCACATACCTCAGCCTCCAACGCAAGTACGTGCTCTTGGGCTTACTGATCTTGGCAACAACCGGCTGCCGAGCACTCGAAAGAAAGATCCTCTACAACCCGCCGAAGTATCCGCAAAAGTGGACTCAACCGACCAACAATGACCTAGCAGGCCTTTCGTTTCAAAACGTTTGTTTTCATAGCTCAGACGGGACAGAACTCCATGGCTGGTTGATGCAACCAAACTGCTGCGACAACTCAAACGCCATATTATTCACGCATGGTCGTGGAGAAAATTTAGGCTCTTTGAAGTCCAATTTGATTAAGTTTGTAAAGCTGCATCAGGTTCCGGTTTTTGTATTCGACTATCGCGGGTTTGGAAAAAGCGAAGGTCGACCGAACGAAGCAGGACTTTACCGGGACGCGACCGCTGCTCGTGACTGGCTGGCTCAACACGCTGGCCTAGCTCCCAATGACATCATCATTATGGGCCGTTCATTGGGAGTTTCCGTCGCAGTCGACCTTGCGGCTCGAGATGGTGCCAAGGCTTTGATCTTGGAAAATGGATTGACCTCAATACCTGATGTTGTTTGTGACCACACACATGGTTTGATTTCCGGCAAACGGATTGTCGATGCCAAGTTCAATTCAAAGTGCAAAATTGGCCACTATTCGGGGCCAGTTTTCATCAGTCATGGCAAGGCAGACAAAACCATTCCGTTTTCCCATGGTGCCAAACTGGCTAGTTCTGCAACATCGGCCAGCCGCGTACAATTCATGGAACTCGACGGCGGTCATCAGACCCCACAACCCGAATTCTATCACGCGTCACTACAAAATTTTCTGAACAGCCTATAAGCAGCCTGCAACACACTTTTGCCACCAAGACGACGAAAGTGTCGTTACGGCAACCGCTTGGATTTTTTTTAACCAAGCAGCAAAGAAGCGACAGCTTCAGAGTTTGACGACGAGCCGGAAGGCGCAGGCGAGTGACACAGCCACTTACACCGCCTCCAGTCCCCAGCCTCCTCACCTCCCGCCTAAAGCGCAGCGCTTCGGAGTTTAACGACGAGCCGGAAGGCGCAGGCGAGTGACACAGCTACTTACACCGCCCTCCAGTCCCCAGCCTCCTCACCTCCCGCTTGTTGTTGGTTAGAAGGTTTTGAAAAAGTGTCGGCCATCCCACGCTCCCTATGC
>CAZKTR010000826.1:0-1608 GCA_964555525.1 uncultured Pirellulaceae bacterium | reverse complement strand
CGGCGCTGGTTCAACAAGAACTTGCATTCCTCAACTGCCGCTTGCTAATGCAAGAGTCTGAGTTGTGATGCTTGTAGTACCGCCTTTAGCCGGGAATTCAAACGAGTCAGGCGCCAGCACGTTTGACAAGCCATCAGTAGAACGCGAATTCGATTTTAGAGTTTTGACAAGAACGAGAAAACAAATGACGTCGACAACTCGATTCGTTTTTCTACTGGCTGTCTTTGGAACAATCGCAAAACCGCTTCCCGCGCTAGCCGATGAACCAGCTAAACCCAACGTGTTGCTCATCTGTGTCGACGACTTGCGCCCCGAACTCAATTGTTTTGGCAAAGACTACATCCACTCACCCAACATAGACGCTTTGGCTGGCCGCGGCCGAGCCTTCCACAGGCACTACGTGCAGGCTCCAACCTGCGGGGCTTCGCGATACGCGTTGCTGACCGGTCGCTATGGCTCCAGCAACAACATGGCTTTGTTTGATCGCGCAAAAAAGGTGAAGGCCGGTAAAACGATTCCGCCTTCGATGCCACAGTTGTTCCGCGACAACGGTTACACCACCGTTTCAATTGGCAAGGTGTCACATCACCCGGGCGGATACGGCGGCCCGGATTGGAACGACACCGATCAAGTTGAAATCCCGTCAGCGTGGGACCGCAGTCCACTGCCAACCGGTTTATGGAAAACTCCACGCGGTGTGATGCACGGTCTAGCAAACGGGCAAGTCCGATCAAGCGAACGGAAGTCGATGCCTGTATTCGAATCAGCAGAAGGCGATGATTCGATCTACCCTGACGGAATGATCACTGAACAAGCGATCGCCGAAATGAAACAGCTGGCCGCCGCTCCCAACAAGCCTTTCTTTTTGGCCGTCGGAATCATCCGACCACACCTTCCTTTCGGCGCTCCCGCAAAGTACATGGAACATTACCGCGACGCGAAGTTGCCCGCAATTGCTCACCCTGAACCACCGACGGGGAACACGACTTGGCATAACTCGAAAGAATTCCGCAACTATCAATGCTGGGACCGCGACCCAAACACCGACGCTGAATTTGCCACCGAAGTTCGTAAGCACTACGGTGCCTGTGTGAGCTACGCCGATGCAATGGTCGGGAAGATCGTCAATCAACTCGAGGACCTCGGCCTGTCAGAAAACACGATCATCGTCCTGTGGGGCGACCACGGCTGGCATCTTGGCGAACACGGGGTGTGGGGCAAACACACTTTATTTGAAGAATCATTACACTCGCCGCTGATCATTTGCCAACCTGGCATGCCGTCGCCGGGACAAAAAACAGACGCGATGGTAGAAACAATCGACCTATTTCCAACACTCTGCGAACTGACGGGGTTGCCGGCTCCAAAAGAGATACATGGAGTGTCGCTGAAACCAATCTTGAATTCCCCTGTCGCCACCGGGCACGATGCGTTTTCCTATAAAGGCTCGATCAGCACCCTCCGCACTCCGACTCATCGATTCATTTTGCATCGCTCGGGGGCGACGGAGCTTTACGCTCATCAAGCCAACAGCACCGACGAGTTTATTAACCTATCGAGCGAACAACCAGAACTGGTCGCCGAACTAACCGAACGTTTGAAAAAACG
>CAZKTR010000825.1:0-1613 GCA_964555525.1 uncultured Pirellulaceae bacterium | reverse complement strand
GTCGCTAACGGGCTGGGAAACTACAAAGGCCTTGCGATCAACGAAGCTGGGACCCAACTCGCCTTCATCACCGACAAAGACGACTACGATGCAAAAACTTCTTCGCTGTCGCTGTATCACTGGACCACCGAAACCGAACAAGCCAAAAAAATCGCCACTGAAGGCGATGAAGGAATCCCCAAAGGCTGGTGGGTTGCTCCCAATTCGGCTCAGCTATTTTCCGAAGATGGAAAGCGACTTTATTTTGAAACCGCTCCGATTCCAAAAACCGTTTTGAAGCAGCGAAGCGGAGACGAAGAAGATGACGACGAAGACACCGTCAAGCTGGATGTTTGGCATTGGCAAGACCCTCAACTTCAACCGCAACAGTTACTCGAAGCCGATCGCGAAAGAAAGCGTGACTATCGCGCCGCTTATGTTCTCAAAACCGAAAAGCTTGTTCAGCTTGCAACGCTGGAAATCCCCAACATCGCAATCGACGTTCGCAGTAAATCAAAGCTCGCCGTGGCAAACACAAATTATCCGTATCGGAAAATGATGTCGTGGGAGGTCCCCGGGTTTCGCGACGTGTGGCTGGTGAATCTAGACACCGGAAAGCAATCGCAAGTCCTCAAGCGGGTTGAAGTGTTTGCCAACATGTCGCCCGAAGGCAAATTTATCACTTGGTTCGATGGAACGAAACAAAGCTGGTTTGCCAAATCCTCTTCCGACGCCGACAGCAAAGCAATCAACATTAGCGAAGGCATAAAGTTTCCGCTCTACGACGAACTCCACGACAGGCCGTTTACCGCTAGCGCATACGGATCAGCAGGTTGGCTGGCCGACGATGCAGCGTTCCTCGTTTACGATCGATATGACATTTGGCAACTGGACCCGACGGGGAAAAAGGAACCCGTTTGCGTGACCGATGGATATGGACGTGAGAATGAGATTCGATTTCGTTACCGTCAGCTAGACCCAGAATTGCGTTCAATCGATCCTCAGCAACCAATGATGCTCAGCGCGATGAACAAGCAATCGAAAGCCAGTGGTTACTGGCGGCTGAACCTAGAAGGCGAAGATCAAGATACGCCGCAACTAACAAAATTGATCATGCTGCCCGAAAGCGTCGGCAGGATAGACAAAGCACAGGAATCGGATCGAGTCATCTTTACTCGCAGCACTTTCCAAATGTGCCCCGACCTTTGGCATAGCGACATGGACTTCAAAAAAATCCATCGTCTAAGTGATATGAATCCTCAACAGGAAGACTTTGCCTGGGGTACGGCCGAGCTTGTCCAATGGAAAAGCAAAGACGATCAGGAACTTGATGGCCTGCTGTACAAACCCGATGGATTCGATCCGTCAAAGAAGTACCCCTTGATGGTCTACTTTTATGAACGCAACTCGGACAACCTGCATCGCTATTATGCTCCTGCGGCTGGCCGTTCCATCATTAATTTTAGTTTCTATGTGAGCCGCGGGTACGTCGTGTTTGTACCCGATATCCCGTACACGACTGGCGAGCCCGGGCAGAGTGCTGCCAATGCCATTTTGCCGGGGGTTGAAAGTCTGGTAGCCCAAGGCTTTGTTGACGAAGAAAAAATCGGCATGCAAGGCCACAGTTGGGGCGG
>CAZKTR010000824.1:0-1618 GCA_964555525.1 uncultured Pirellulaceae bacterium | reverse complement strand
TTCGCTTTGGCTTTGCTGTAATCGCCTTTTAGCAAATTGACTTCCGTTGGCCGAAAGTAGCGAGGATCGATCTCCACGTAGTCGTTCCAGTCCAAGTCCAAGTACCCAAACGTGAAATCTAGAAACTGACGAATCGAATGAGGTTTTCCGGTTGCGAACACGAAGTCCTCTGCTCGATCGTTTTGCAGCATCAACCACATGCCTTCCACGTAATCTTTGGCAAAACCCCAGTCGCGTTGCGAATCGAGGTTGCCCAAGTACAGCTTTTCTTGCAATCCAAGTTTGATCCGCGTTGCTGCTCGAGTAATTTTACGAGTCACAAAGGTCTCGCCGCGGCGAGGAGATTCGTGATTGAACAAAATTCCATTGACCGCAAACATGTCGTACGCGTTGCGGTAATTGACGGCTTGGTGATACGCAAACACTTTCGCACAGGCGTAAGGGCTCTGCGGAAAAAATGGTGTCGTTTCGGTCTGTGGAGATTCAGTTACGTTGCCATACATCTCCGATGTTGATGCTTGATAAACGCGAGTTGGTTTGGTTTCGTTTAGTTTCCGAGCGGCTTCTAAAACATGCAACGCGCCCATTGCAACAACGTCGGCAGTGTAGACGGGGTTGTCAAAGGAGACGCGAACGTGAGATTGCGCGGCGAGGTTGTAGATTTCGTCGGGTTGAATTTTTAGTACAAGGTTAGTGATGCCTTGCCCGTCAGTAACGTCGCCGTGGTGCAAGGACAGATTGGCGGTTGATTCTTGCGGATTTTGATAGACATGATTTAGTCGGTCGGCATTAAAGGTGCTGCTGCGGCGCACCAGTCCATGGACTTCGTAGTCTTTGTCTAAAAGCAGTTCGGCCAAGTAGGATCCGTCTTGCCCTGTAATGCCGGTGATGAGTGCTTTTTTCATGAGTTGAAAGTTACGAGCCGCTAGTTTGTACTACCAGCGATTCAATTCAGGATTGATGAACCACCTTGTGGGGTGGGCTTTCCGTAGGATGGAAACAAATTTTCTTGAGCGGTTGTTTGGATAAGTCGCGCGAAGGTTGCCAAAACGGCTACTTTACTTCAACATCCGAACTGGCCAATGGTTTTGTTTTGTTGGCAGTATTAATGAGTAATACGTGAAAAAACACACCCGATGGAGATCGAGATTTAGTCTAGCAGCATCGCTTGATTCGGGAAATATCGACAAATATTGGTTGAACAGGGCGTGAAGAGACACTGACGGATATACGGATGAGGAACAAGTGTTCATCCGTGTCGATCCGTGGCTTAAGATTCCGCAATGAGGTTTTATCTTGGGATCGCCAATTCCAAGAAACAGAGTTACTGCCGATCACTGCCCTTGTTTAAATCCGCTAATCCTTGCCGGTTAAGTTGATAGTCTCCAGACAAAATCGACTGCCACCACGATTCGTTTTCTAGGTACCATTGAATCGTTTTGCGAAAGCCACTGGAGAAATCTTCCTGTGGCTGCCATTCCAATTCCGATTTGATTTTATTGGCGTCGATTGCGTATCGCATGTCATGGCCCGGTCGGTCGGTGACAAAGGTAATGAGTTCAGCGTACGAATCGATCTTCAAACCATGGTCCTTTGCCGGACGAGTTTCGTCCAACAG
>CAZKTR010000823.1:0-1622 GCA_964555525.1 uncultured Pirellulaceae bacterium | reverse complement strand
AGGCCTTGGCCATAAAGGTGGCGACAGTGCTTCCAGCCTGTCTACGATGATGTTCGATTGGGAACACTAATTTTCACTAATCGACACTAATCATTTTTCTCCGCTTTGGTCCGAAATCTCTGCGTCTCTGCGTGAGCTTTTTATTTTCTCACACAGAGTCACAGAGACGTGGGGAGGGTGGCGACAGTGCTTCCAGCCTGCCTACGATGATGTTCGATTAGGGAAACACTAATTTGTGTCCGCTTTAGTCCGAAATCTCTGCGATTGCGTCTCTGCGTGAGCTTCTACTTGCCATTCTTCACAAGCGTTTCCCCGGTTTTTGGATTTTCCAACGTTGGTGTGCCCTCAATCAAACCATGCTTGAGCAAGAACTCGTCACAAGCCTTGATCGTTACATCCGCCCAAGGTTGCTTGTTGAAAAACGAATGCCCCTTTCCTTCCGCCGACCAGCTATCGACATTTTTGACACCAAGTTTCTTCATCTTCTTGACCGCAGGATTCCAACCTTTTAACCACTTGTCCTTGGTTCCGAAAAAAACGATCGCTGGTGGGAGGTCCTTTTTCAAATGCTTAAGCGCATCCACCTCCGGATCCTTCGCATCGGTCGCCTTCAGGGCAGGGTTAAACAACAAATAAGCCACCACCGACGTGTCAAAGCCTGTTGGATCTTTCGGATCATCCAAACCTGGGTTCGTCGTTGCCAACAAACAAATGTGACCACCAGCCGAAGCACCACCAGTGATAATGCGTTTGGGATCGATCCCCAGCTCACCAGCGTTTTGTTTGTACCAACGAATCGCACTCTTGGCGTCAGTTACGCACACACGTTTATTGGAACCTTTGTCAGACCCTTTGCCGGAACCTTTATCGGATTGCTTACCTTTCTTTTTGGCCAACTGATAATTGGCAGTTGCCGCCACAATCCCACGGCTGGCAAAGTAATGGCAGAGATAACGAAACTGAGCTTTATCTCCACTGGACCAACCCCCACCATGAAACATGATGATTCCAGGCACAACATCCTTGGACGGATCATGCCCCTCCGGAAAATGCACTTCAATCTGTTGCTTTTCACCACCTGATTCCTTGTAGGTATACAGTTTACCTTCGGGTACTTTCTTACTGGGCGATTGTGCATCGGCGGATACCACCGGCGCCAGTACCAAACACAAAAACAGAAACAACTTAGCGATATACAAAACGTTCATTGACTTTTAAACAGCGACTACCAGGAGGTGAAGTTTAATCTTGTTTCAATTGTAGCCCACGAAATCTCCGTCACGAAACTGCGACGCAATTTCAAAACCGACTGAAATCTCGCCATTCTCCGCGACGTTCAGCATGAAATTCTTCTTTGTCGACTGTTGGTTTCCACCTTTTGGCGAAAGTAGCTACGAGGAAACATTTTCCTTTAATTCCTTTGTTTTTTCGGAGCTAACCGCCAACCCAAGGAAAACCTACAGAAAAATCGTTCAGGATGCTTGCAAGCGAAAGAGGCGATAGTGTAAAAAAGTCCACAGCCAACAAGGTTTACTGCGGCGGTTCCGATTCAAAGCAGTGTTTTTCAAAAAAAATCAACTGAAAAGAAAAAAACAGGAGCCACCGGACCTAACGTGTCAAAC
>CAZKTR010000822.1:0-1628 GCA_964555525.1 uncultured Pirellulaceae bacterium | reverse complement strand
CTCAATCGCATTCTTAGCAGCCGACCATATTGGGTTCTAAGGCCGACGGTTGATCGGCAACGACGAATTCCTTTTCGCTTAGCATCCTGATCGCCTCAGTGCATTCATTCCAATCCATTAGCGAAATGGTATCTCTGGGCAAGAAAGCTGAGTGCATGGGAAATGCAAACTTCAACAGTAGCCCTTCACGCGTTTCAACCACCTCCTGCAAATCGCCCCACTTTCGGCACGTTTCTAGATAAGCGCCGCCAGTCCAATACCCGAATCGAAACCCTTCAAGATCTATTCGCCAAAAATGGCGAGTCGCTTGCGCATTCCCGTCGGTCAACCAATAAGTAAGGACCTCTGGCAGCGCACACATCAAAGTCGCCATCAACAGTTTAAATGAGAAAACCGGATTCCCGTTAGCAAACGCCTCGAGTACAGTAAACAACAAATAGCAAACAGCGATCCCAACCGACCGACGATAGAAGCTTGTCTTTATGTTCCGCGCAACCGGACAATGTGCATTAAAGGTTTTCACCGCCTCTTTCGAATACGACGATTCTATTTCAATCGAATTTTTTAAAGGTTCAAGCGTATCAGGTTTGCCGGTCAGACCATTGGACAACATAACCCGGGCGGCCCGAAGCTGGGTTTCGTTCGAGAAACCGTCCAACGGCAATTTGTCCACCTGACAGTTGTGATAGGTCACTTGAAGGTGTTGATCCTTAACTTCGCAGGACTTAACCGAATTCATCGACAAACACTGGAAGTAATTCGCATAGTATCGCTTGATCGATCGCTCAGTGATCACCCAATGGTGTACCAATTGCTTGAGAGGATTGTTTTTCTTTTGGGGCTCTTTAAATGGATGTCCAGCCATCCAATTAAAAAGCCAATAGAACGGCAGATAGACAATGGCAATAAAAACCAGCAAAGCCAAACAAACCAACCACTGATTGACCACAACCATCGAAATCAAAGGCCAAACTATCCTCCAGGCCAGCAATATCGCAATCAAAACCGAACACGCTTTTAGTCCGTATTCGTAAGTTAGATCGCCGCTATCAACGTTGTGCTGCGATCTAACAACGACACAATCCTTGAACTCTCGTGGTAGTTTTGACATTGCTGGATCCCATCAGACAGAAGGCTTCCAAAACAGGAAGGTGTTTTGAAAGGTAGCCCACGTGACAACGAGATCAAGCAACACGGGGTAAGATAGTCCCGACAACCTACCGTTAAATTTCGAACACAAACGAATCGTCGTTACGACCGCCGTGACAAACCGTGCATCCAGACTAACCCAACCTGGCGATTTGGATCGCGGGTAGCTGGGCTCGCCAGAGTTCAGGGGCCTTACGGTACCGCATCCCGAAGTCTGGCGACTCCGGCTACGTATTCCGCTTAAAGGCGGTACTACAAACACACCCGGAGAAAGGCGACTATGGGTGATCTTGCTTAACTGGTTGAAAATGAATTCAACGCAAAGGCGCAAGGACGCAAAGAGAGTTTGCGAATGACTCTCTGAGCCCTAGCGGCTTTGCGTTAATTTTGATGCTGTGTTTGAAGCACCGCCTAAAACAGACCAAGCAAGTACAGAACGGCTTACGAAAAAGATAGAAACACAGAGGCACAGAGAACAC
>CAZKTR010000821.1:0-1629 GCA_964555525.1 uncultured Pirellulaceae bacterium | reverse complement strand
GCTTGAGACATGTTTTTGTTCCGTGGCTTGTGTAAGCTTCCGGTTCTTTATTCAATTGATGGGTCATTGGCTCGCCACCCATCTGGCGAGCCATCCAGTTAAAACAGATTACGGCTTACCGCTATATTTTGACTAGTTTCGCTTAAAACAGCTAGGACCTTCGTTGTGTAAAACCCCTTTTTAGCCCAAAGCCGCCGCAGATTCTACGTCGATTTGGAAGGAGACTGGAGGAAGGGAGACCGGGGGAAGGGAGGCTGGAAACCGGAGGAAATCTCTCGTTCCAAGGCTCTGCCTTGGAACGCACTGCAATTGCGGCTCCGCCGCGTCCTGAATCCCTCCAGCCTATGGCCTCCCCACCTCCAGCCTAACTAACCGCTTGCAAGTCATCCTTCGGGCCCACCACAACAGTCATGTTGTTATCTAACGGGAACGCCTTAATCGCTTCGTTCACTTGAGCCAGTGTCATCGATTCGTAGATCTCAGCAATCTGAGCAACCGTTTTGAATTTCTGCCCCGACAGCCACTGTGATCCAATCGAAAACATTCGCGTATTCGTTTTTTCACTGGCCAAAACAATTCGCGAGGCAATTTTACGCTTGGCCAAATCAAGTTCCTTCTGCGTAATCCCCTCATCAAAGATCTTATGCTGCAATGCCTTCAACCGCTCCATATTCGCCTGAGCGCTATCAGGGCTGCAACACAAATACGTCATGATCCCGCCACACCCTAAATGGTCATAACTGCCCATACCTGCCGATTCGGCCAAACCAGTATCCAAAAACTCCCAGTACAACCGGCTACCACTATCATCACCCAAAATCGACGTCATGATCGAAGCCGCATAGCGAAGCTCATCTTCGGTCGCACAACCGGGAACCATCTGCAGAATGTACTGCTGACTCGATTGCGGCTTGTGCATCGTCGTAAAGCCTCGTTGGTAATCGGGCGCAGGGCTTGGCCGCACCGCATCGAAGGCCTCCCAGTCACCGCAGCAGCGTTGCACGTCAGCGACTAACACATCGAAATCGACTTTGCCCGCAGCCGCAATACATATATTCGATGGACTATACTGCGCCTTGAAATACTCCATCATCTGGTCAGCGGTCAATGCACCAACCGTTTCGGCCGTCCCGAGTACCGAATTTCCGAGCGGGTGATCGCCGTAAAACTCCCGCATGATTCGCTCGTAGCCACCATATGGCGGCTGGTCGTCATACATCTTAATTTCTTCGATGATGACTTGCTTTTCCATTTCAAAATCATCCACGCGCAGCGAAGGCCGCATGATGTCGCTCAGCAACTCAACCATCGGTGTTTGAAACTCGGGCAACACCAGCGAATGATAGATCGTACTTTCTTCGCTAGTGCGAGCATTACTGGAGGAACCCATTTCGTCCAGCTCAAGGTTCACTTGAGCGGCTGAGCGATTGGGCGTGCCCTTGAACACCATGTGTTCCAAAAAATGGCTCACACCACCAACGGCCGCCGTTTCATCTCGAGAACCCGTACGCACAAAAAAACCAAACGCGGACGTGTAAGCCTGAGGATTGCATTCGGCCAAAATCTCCAGGCCGTTGTCGAGTCGATGTTGTCGGTATTCCATGGGTTACCCTTCAAACTTAAGTGGGC
>CAZKTR010000820.1:0-1633 GCA_964555525.1 uncultured Pirellulaceae bacterium | reverse complement strand
GATTTATCATGCGCCTGACCACTGGAACGTTTCAAGCCGAGGCGGATATCGACCAAAACGGAGAAGTGAACTTCTTAGATATCTCGCCTTTTATCAGGATACTTGTTGGTGATGATGATGTAGACGAATAGGTGGAGGTGTAGGAAAGAAAATTATGGAGGCATAGAGCGCGCTGAGAAATTGGTTGCGCCTCTGTGCCTTTTTGTTTTGGCGAATCGGAATATCGAGTCCAACATTGGCCAGTTTACTGTTCTACCGGATCGTCGATTACGCGATCGAGAAACGTGGTTCCGACTTGTTCTCTGGTAAGCGGCGATGCTGTTTTTGTCGCTGACTCATTGAGTTCATCGGCGCCGATGTCTTTGGCGTTTTGGCGAAGTTGATTGTCGATGTCCACGGTCACAAAATCAAAACTGCCCTGCCCTGCATCGATCGCTGGGCTGGTTTTGCCGAGGCTAAAACGGCCGCCAGCGGGCTCGAGTTTAGGGTCTTCTTGCAACGCTGGAATCGTTGGAGGTAAGTTGCCGCCAAAGAATAGATTCTGCGACCACGTCAAACTTTTGGTCGGCAGGTTGGCTTCCAGAAGTTTTTTGGTGGGATTGTCAATTACGACTAAGTTGTTGGCGATCGTGCCTTGAGGGGCTCGTTTGCCGTGCTTGCTGTTTAAGAAAATGCTCTTGCTGCAGTTGATGATCGAGTTGTGCACGATCATGACATCGTTGACGGCTTGGTAGCCGTTGTTGGAACCGCCACTGGCTTGCTTGCCACCTTCGATGGAAAGGGCTGCGTTCCAGGTCAAACCGGTCAGGTCTTGCAGGTAGTTGTTGAAGATTCGATGGTGGCTATCGTTGATCCGAAGTCCGCCCGCGTTGGTGGCCCCTTCGCCCAAGAAGAAGTTGCCGTTGACGGTTGCGTGGTGACCGTGGCGGAGTACCAGTGCGCCATTGCATTTGCGAAATGTATTGGCGGTGTAGCGGTTGTAGCTTGATTTGTTGGAGATGACTTCGTTTTCGCCATCGCACTGGAAGAACAGGTTATTTTCAATGATGCAACGAGCGGGTTTGTTTTGGTCGCCGCTAAAGCCGACGCGAATGGTTTCGTTGTCGCTGCCTTGGTTGGGTTTGAAGTTGGCGAAGTAGTTTTGTTTGATAACGTGTTCAGCGGATTGTTTGGCGGCTAGGTTGCCGAGTTCGACGGTGATCAATGCGCCTTTGTTGGGTTTACCGCTAAAGTGGCAGTTGTCGATTTGATTGTAGCGGCCATAGATTTGTACCCACTTGCTCGAAGACTCGCCGTTGTCCAGCGACGTGAAAGCGCAGTTTGTCAGGCGGACGTGTTCGGCGCCCTTGTTGCCGCTGCCACGGAATTGGATGGTGTTGTAGGCGGACGGGCCGGCGTCTGTTTTTTTAAAGTGCAGCCCGGTGATCACCCACCACTTGCTGCTGGTTCGCAACTGTGACTCACCAACCAGCACCACGCCGCCAGGCGTCTGAGCGCGGAGGGTGATCGGAGCAGTTTTGGTTCCATCAATTCCGTTGATTTCGATTTCTTGATCTTTGTAAACGCCATCGGCCCAGACGATTTCATCACCGGCCGCGATTTTACCTTCCTCGATCAAGTCACCGATGTTGTC
>CAZKTR010000819.1:0-1635 GCA_964555525.1 uncultured Pirellulaceae bacterium | reverse complement strand
GCAGGTAGAGCGCGTTGTCAGTGAACTCGGCGTCGCGGGTGAGTCCAAAATGATCATCGAACAAAAACCGAACGTCGCGATATTGGATCGGCGATTGTATGGTAGGCTGCCAATTGTCAGCGATTCTTTGGTCGGCTAACGTGGATTTGCGAGTAACTGTCCGATCACCAGGCGCTTTGGTTCGCGGCGTCAAAGTACGATTTTCAAGATTTGAGTTCAACGTTTCAACGGTCGGGATCGCATCGCCGGCAAACAAATGAAGGGTCGTTCCTGCTGGAGGAACCGCTGGCACATTTAGCAGTTGATGGAATCGTTTTGCCCTCGCTAGGCACTCAGTAACATGGGCCTTGGCCGCGGCTCGCCGCTCTTGTGGAGAAGTAACCTCGGGCATTAGCTGTTTTAACACCTCGTCTTGATCCGGATTCAGCATTCCCCAACCGCGACGGTCCCAAGTTTCAATGTCGAAGTGATCCAGTGCTGCGCCAGTTTGTTCGTCAAACACGACAGGTTCTGGTCCGTTGGGCAGTAGCTGATAAATGGAGGGCAGCGTTGAGACCATTGCACTGGGAAACGAATCAAGCACTACTGAAAGCGAAAGTCCTTCATGCGTGGTAACCATTGATTTGGCTGACCCGTTATTGGGTGTGCCGATCAGGATGACTCGGTCAATATCCTTCGCCCCTGACCAGTTCAGTGCTGGTGGTTGACCGTCAACGAGCGAGTCGGCACTTCCGTACCGGAGATAATAACGAGTCAGTAAGCCGCCCATCGAATGCGCGACGATGTCGAATTTGACAGGTACCTCAATTCCAAAACGCCGTTTACGCTCTGCTTCGATATAGCTTTTCTTTTGAAGTAAGAACTCATGTAGGCGTTTTGCGTTATCTGCGTTGTCTCGCCGCCAGTCATAAGGAAATTGGAAACATGTATAGTGGGCGTCGCCGTAATCAATCGCTCCTGCCAGACCTAGCTCCTCATCGCGATACCCACCCACTCCAAGCATTCGCAAAATATTAAGGTAAGCCTGACGACTAAGGGCCAAGCCCGCGATTTCGATTTTCATCGAGTCCAGTACGCCGCTGGCATAGACACCATCGTCGAATTCACTTAGATCTGTGCCGTCAACTGGACAGCATAGCAACCGGACGTCCATTTCATTGTCTGGATTGATCGACTTGTTATCAAAGGCTCCCCATACGATGCGCCCGTCGGATGTTTGAAGCTTCGAACCCATCATTCCGGGGATCACGATCACGGGATTCCGAAGCGTATTTTTTAGCATCACGCTCGGTTCGTAGATCGCCCCAAGTTTTGGGACCGGCTTCGGGGCCGTTGCACCGAAAATCCAAGCGTCGACCCACGGACGAGCGAAATAGCCGATCGTCGCAAAAACTAAAAGCAGTAGCAGAAGTTTAGTTTTGTTCATCGACGAACCGCGCACAGTGTTAACAAGGAATTAAAAACATCAATGCTACCAGATAACTCAAGGTTAGTTAGTAGCGCGGCGGGCGATAAGGAGACTCATTGTCGTCGTCTGGTGCAAGGTTATTATTTCGACGTGGTCTATTCCGCATTTCATGCGCGACTCGCTCGGCTTCTTGTCCATGGTGGAGCAGGTGTCCGACGACGAAAGCA
>CAZKTR010000818.1:0-1635 GCA_964555525.1 uncultured Pirellulaceae bacterium | reverse complement strand
TTGCCGGTTGGTCGGGGGAAGAGCTTGGTTTGCACGGATCCAAACACTTTGCAAAGACGTTTTTGGGTAAAGCAGAGCCAGCTAAGAAAGCCGCAGACTCAGCCAAAGATCAACCTGCGAAGGACACATCGCACGATTTCAAGTTGAGCCTTGATGCGAAAGGAAAAATCTCACTCAACGGAGAACCGATCAAAGCGGAGGAGCTAGACAAGTCGATCGAGTTCATTGGCAAGAGCTTTCCAGACTTTCCTGTTGAAATTAAAGCACACCCAGATTGCCTTCATAAGTCGGTGGTCACATTGTGGGATAAATTGCAAGCTGCTGGCGCAGGTAATATTAATTTCACTGTAGCTGAAGAAGGCCCTCAGATCGTAGCGGCATTAAACATGGACATGGTCGGGCGTTTAACTGACAAGCTGGTTTTACAGGGCGTATCGAGCAGTCCCGTTTGGCCGTCGTTGGTCGAAACCAAAAATGCGGTTGTCGGCTTGCCGGTGTCGCTCTCGGACGAAACCGACTTGCCCACCGATGCGAGCTCGTTCTACCAAATCGGTGTGCCGATCTTGTCGGCGTTCACGGGATCGCATCGCGACTACCACACGCCTCGCGACACGCCTGAAAAGCTCAACTATCGCGATAATGCTCGGATTGCAAGGCTGATGGGACTGATCACTCGTTCGCTGGCAATCGCCGAACAACCACCGAAGTTTGTGAAGCAGGCCAGCCAGCCTAAACAAGTCGCTCGTGGTGGCCTGCGAGCCTACCTCGGTACCGTCCCGTCTTACGGCGATGACGTGGTCGGCGTGTTGCTGGACGACACCACCGAAGGCGCACCGGCTCATAGCGCCGGCGTTCGAGGAGGTGACTTGCTGATTGGCTTGGCCGGTGAGAAGATCGAGAACATCTACGACTACACCGCCATTTTGGACACACTGAAAATCGGCCGCGAAACGACGATCAAAGTCCGTCGCGGCGACGATGTGCTGGAGTTTAAGATTACGCCTAGTTCCAGGAAGTAGGCCCCGACCTGAGTTGACTGTTTTATACCGGCTTCAGGTGGAATTTTCGACGAAAGCCGGTACCAACGAACTATCTAACACTTGATTAACAATCACTAGAACAAACCGTAAAAACGAAATCGTTTCATGAAAGCTATCTGCATCGCAGCCCCCAAAGAACTTGCCGTCATCGACATCGCTGAACCCGCCGATCCGGGCCCCGGCCAGGCAGTGGTGAAGTCTCATCGCATGGGTGTTTGTGGAACCGACTACAGCAGTTACTTGGGAAAATTTCCCTTCTTTGATTACCCGCGGATTCCCGGCCACGAGATGGGTGTTGAGGTCGTAGCGGTCGGCGAAGGCGTGACCAATGTGAAAGTCGGTGATAAATGTAGTGTTGAACCCTATATGAATTGTGGCGAGTGCTTTGCGTGCCGCAGTGGAAACATTAACTGCTGTTCGACCTTGGATGTGATCGGCATCATGTCCGACGGTGGGCTGTGCGAACGCTTTGCCATCCGTGCCGACAAGCTTCACCCGGCCACGAAAATGAGCTACGAGCAGTTGGCGTTGGTGGAAACGTTGGCCATCGGTTGCCATGCAAACAACCGCGCCACGGCCGAACCCGATTCGCATG
>CAZKTR010000817.1:0-1637 GCA_964555525.1 uncultured Pirellulaceae bacterium | reverse complement strand
GCATTGTAGTTTTCTTTGGACAACTGTTCTATGGCGGTGTTCTGCTAATTCGCGCCGTCGTAAGAAACGCTAAAATGACGGCGTGGACTGAAAAGGGCAAGCATCCGTTGTTTGTTTGGATGGTCTATTTAAGTGCTCAATGTCTTTCTCGTTATTTATTTTCTTCTGCTTTACAAACATATGCTAACCGATTTGATTCTTGGCACTGCCGGCCATATTGATCACGGCAAAACGTCTTTGATCGGTGCGCTCACTGGCACCAATACCGATCGCCTGCCAGAGGAAAAGAAACGTGGAATCACCATCGAGCTAGGGTATGCTCATTTGGATTTGCCACCGTTTCGGATGGGAATCGTTGATGTTCCAGGGCACGAAAAATTTGTCCGCCAAATGTTGGCAGGTGCGACGGGAATGGACGTGGTGATGCTGGTGATCGCGGGGGATGATTCGATCAAACAGCAGACGACGGAGCATTTGGATATTTTGAGGATGCTAAATTTGCCGGCGGGCGTGATTGCGTTAACCAAGTGTGATCTATGCGATCCTGATTGGCTGGAGTTGGTGGAGGACGAAATTCGCCAGCTGGTTAGCGATACGTTTTTGCGAGACTCGCCGATTATTAGAACCAGTTCAAAAACAGGCGAAGGAATTGATCAGCTGAAAGCGGCTTTGATTGAAGCCGCCGAAAAAGTCGCGGCAACCGATCGAGCGACATTGGGGCAGGCGCCGTTTCGGATGGCGATCGATCGTAGTTTTTCAATCGCTGGCCACGGAACGGTGGTGACCGGTAGCGTGAATAGTGGACAGGTTGCGGTGGGTGACCAAATCGTGATTCAGCCAGGGAATTCAGAAGTTCGTGTTCGCGGGATTCAAAACCACGATTCGGCGTCGGAGTCGGTGTCACGAGGCCAGCGGGCGGCGATCAATTTGGCGGGGATACATCATACCGAAATCGGTCGCGGGCATGAGCTTGGTTCGTTGGGGCATTTGATGCCGTCAAGGTTGATGACGGTTGAGTTGTCGATGTTGGGGAGTACTCACCGTAAATTGAAAGATCGTACTCGAGTTCGGTTTCATGTTGGGACGGCTGAGTTGTTTGCGAATGTTCGATTGCTTGATTGTGATCGGCTTGAACCGGGGCAGACCACTTTTGCGCAGCTGTATCTAAATGAAGCGGTGGTGGCGGTTTGGAGTCAACCGTTTGTGATTCGGATGGAGTCGCCGGTTGAGACAATTGGTGGCGGTCGAGTTTTGACGGCGAATGCAAATCCAATTAAGAAGCCGTCAAAGGCTGATTTGGAGATGTTGCGAAATTTAGCTGGGCAAGACGAACAACAACGGGCGTCGGCAGGGTTGTACTTTTCAACGACCCTTGACTGGAGTTCAAAAAATTTGAGTCGCGATGCGGGGATTTCGGATCATGGATCGGTTTGTCAGGCGCTGCGAGAGTCAGGTGCCTTGATTGAGGTTAATGTGTCTCAGACGCGAAGCGTGACGATTCACAAGCAACGTTTTGAGGATCTTGGACGGCGCGTCTTGAATACGCTCAAGCGATTGCATGCCGATCAGCCGTTGCGGTTTCAGCATCCTCGGAATGTGGTTGAGCACGAATTCGATTACTTGGGGCAGCCTGAGTT
>CAZKTR010000816.1:0-1639 GCA_964555525.1 uncultured Pirellulaceae bacterium | reverse complement strand
CAACAATCCAATGAGAAACGAATTGCTAGGGTTTTCAAATCCGCCATCGAGAGCGATGCCTAGGATACTGCCACTCACAAAACCGATAAGCGCACAGAATAGGATGCTGAATAACCGCATGCTAAGGTCTCCGAGTGATTGAACCGCTACCACAGTGTCTCAAGCCGACTCCATTTCGACGAAGCGATCGGCGTCACCGGACTCTGCCACTTGTTTGATGATTTGGTTTCGTGTCTCTAATAGTTTAGTCAGGTGTCGGTGCACCAGCAAGACATTGGCAATGTTTCCTAGCACTCCAAAGGGCGATGAGTATGAAAAAACATCACACATTTGAGTACCAGAACTGGTTTCTTCGAAGTAGTGATCGTGGTCGAAATGATTGAAGATTCCCTTGACCATTGAGTCGCGAAAATGATTTGGCCGATCGAACTGAGTGATTTCAACTGTCAATCGTTGTCGAATAAAAAAATGGGTGGCTTCCCAGGTGACTCTTTGGCCAAGCCCAATCAGTCCTGATGTTACTCCGTCGACGGCACGTTCGTTCGTTTGGGCCGTTGAATGTACGTGGAGGTCGATGCTGCGAGCGAGGTCGAACACGGTTTCAGTCGGAGCCAAAATTTCTGTCGATGTTTCAACGGTCGGCATGCGATTAGCCACCAAAAACCAAGTCGCTGCTGGTGTAAGACGAACCGTAGTTGCTATTTAACGTGACGACTTGATTAAGCGCATCCAAGAACTGCCGGTCGTTGAGTTCTGCCAACGGGTGCAAAAACGCTGACCAAACAACTTCATTTTTGACGCAATACCTCGCATCAAGCGCTCGGTCGTAGTTGGCTTCCAGTAAAATCTGTAATGCTTCGTCAGGCACTGAGCCAAGCTCTATTACCGGTGACATGATGCGCATTCGATTGTGGGACTCGTCGGTGATCACAAACACGATGGCATCGCCGACTTCGAATTTCCAAAATCCAAGCTGGTCTTCGTGGATCTGAGTGGCTGCTTTGCGGATTAGCGAGCCGAGTTGTTTGTTATTCATGCCAGCGGGTGCAATCATTTTTTGCTCCGAGTTAATGTAAAGATCAGCGGCCAAAGAGAGCCGTTTGAAAACCGCATGAAGTAATCTGCGGTTTTATACTATTAACTAATTTCGATGCGATGTCAAAGTTTTCTTGTGCGGTTGTAGCTGGGCTCGCCAGAGTTCAGGCCTTTGGGATCCGCATCCCGAAGTCTGGCGACATCGGCTACCGTAGTGACAGGATGTAAACGAGAGGGAGTTGCCTTAGCCTCGTTTACCGCTCAACTCAAGAATCACACTCTGCCATTCAAAACCTGGCACGTCGTATTCGGCGAGGACTTTGACATCCACTTTGTCCAGCACGCCAGCTTCATCGGCTTCGGCTTTTTCTTCAACCCACTTGGGGCCCTTGATCGCCAGTAACTTTCCGATCGATGGCCAAACTTTTTCAAACCACACGCCAAACTTCTTAAGCGGGCCGACAGCTCGGGCAACCGTAAAGTCGTACCGGAAGTCCTCCAATAAGTCCTCTGCCCTGCACTGGTAGATCTCTATTTGCAATCCGATTTCTTCGGCGATCGCGCCAAGTGCATTGGCTTTTTTGCCCACCGAGTCCGTCAATGA
>CAZKTR010000815.1:0-1639 GCA_964555525.1 uncultured Pirellulaceae bacterium | reverse complement strand
CCATCACCAAAACCATCGCAGCGTTCCTCAACACCGATGGCGGGATTTTATTGGTGGGAGTTGGTGATGACGGAGAAGTAATGGGGCTTGAGGCCGATCGGTTTGACAACGAAGACAAGATGTTGTTATTTTTAACTGATTCGATTAAAACCCAGCTAGGAACCCTGCATTTAGACAATATTCATTTTCATACCGAAAGAATCGCGAGCAAGGACGTACTACGCATCGACGTGCAAGCAGGTAAAAATCCGTGCTATTTGTCCAAAGAAAAGCTGGATCATTTCTACATTAGGACAGGACCATCAACGACGGACCTGCGGTTGTCCCAGCTCTTCGATTATTTGACCAAGCGATTTGTATAGTCGTTTAAAAACCAGCGTAGCCGGACTCGCCAGAGCTGGGTTGTTGCCAATGCCAAAATAAACTTAAATATTGACTTCACAGTCCTACGGTTCACGGACGGTGTAATCGAGGCTAGCGCCAAAACGACTAATAAAGTGACAGCCTCTGGCGAATCGAGCTACGCTCATAGTAAATATCTACGAGAACCCAATGACTACCAACAATCAAGAATCACACGTGCTTCCTCCTGGTGACGAACACAACCAAAAACTTCGTGACAACGTTCATCCTGAAAACTGGCCGACCCAACCAATCGATGGCGTCTATGACATGATCTCGATCGGCGCTGGAACTGCTGGCCTTGTCTCCTCCGGTGGAGCCGCAATGTTGGGTGCTAAGTCCGCATTGATCGAAAGACACATGATGGGAGGTGACTGCTTGGTCACTGGATGTGTTCCGTCCAAAACGATCATCAAATCGGCTCACGTTGCCCACCAAGCGACCAAGGCACATGAATTTGGTGTCGATGTGGGAGACGTCAAGGTTGACTTCACCAAGGTCATGGAACGACTGCGCCGTGTCCGCGCCGACATGGCTCATCACGATGGCGCCAAAAAACTCGACGACATGGGTGTTGACGTTCTATTTGGAAACGCCAAATTCACCGGCCCCAACACGCTTGACTTGGACGGCAAAGAAATCAAATTTCGTCGAGCGATGATTTGTGCGGGCGGGCGGCCTTTCGTTCCGGACATCCCGGGCCTTCGAGACAATTGCCTAACCAGCGAATCGTTCTTTGAGCTGACCGAACTACCCAAAAACTTTATGGTGATTGGTGGCGGTCCGATCGGTTGTGAATTGGCTCATGCAATGCGCCGGCTTGGATCCGAAGTCACCGTTTTGCAGCGTGGTAATAAGATCATGGACAAAGATGATCCTGCAGCCGGCGAGATCATCCTTGACGTTTTCAAAGAAGAAGGCATCGACGTTCGATTTGGTTCGGAACTTCAAAAAGTCGAACCTCGCGATGGACGGCTCTGCTGCACGATCAAGCATGGTGACCACGAGCATGAACTGGTCGTTGACAAAATCATGGTGGCCACCGGACGTATCCCAAACGTGGAAAGTCTTAACTTAGAAGCTGCAGGCGTTGAATACCACCGTCGGGGCATCAAAGTCGACAAGCATCACCGCACGACCAACAAGCGAATTTTTGCCGCCGGTGATATTTGCTCGCCATTTCAGTTTACTCACGCCGCCTACGCGCAAGCCGAATATGCAACGCTCAACGCCCTGA
>CAZKTR010000814.1:0-1639 GCA_964555525.1 uncultured Pirellulaceae bacterium | reverse complement strand
AAAAATGGCTCTTACAAAATCGAACCTTGCAATCTTTGCACTCGGACTTGCTTTTTGCCTCACCGCCCCCAACCCAACGTTTGCGAAACAAACCAAAGTCGCTGATCAAGCATCCGGCGATAAGGAGTCGGAATCGGCGCAAGCTAAAAAACGAAAACCCAAAAAGTCCCACGAACATTTCATGCGAATTCGCAAGAACTACCGAGGGCAAACGATGGCGTTGGAAACTTCAATCACCCGTTATGAACTCAAAAACGCCGAAGGCGAAGCCGTCACCGTCGACCTAATCGGCGCCGTTCACATCGGCGAAAAAGAATACTACGAAGCGCTCAACGAACGCTTTGAACAATACGATTCGATGCTGTACGAACTGGTTGCTCCCGAGGGAACTGTAATCCCCAAGGGTGGCCGTGAATCCGAGGGCATCCCCACCAATCCGCTCGCCGCCATGCAAGTCGGTATGAAAGAAACCCTCGGCCTCGAATTCCAACTAGAGCTGATCGATTACAACAAACCCAACTTCAAACATGCCGACATGACGCCCGAAGAGTTTGCCGAGAGCATGACCAATAACGACGAGAGCATCATGAAGTACGGCTTGAAGGCAATCGGGCAGAGTATGGCGATGCAAGCCAGTGGCAAGTCAAACGATTCGGTCGGGATGTTGATGGCCGCGTTTTCATCCAATAAAGAAATGAGCATGCGTCGGGTGTTTGCCAAACAAATGAAGCAGATGGAAGCAGGAATGGTAATGTTCGAAGGTAAAAATGGCAGCACGATTGTGACTCATCGCAACATCAAGTGCCTAGAGGTTCTGAAACAAGAAATCGCAGCCGGCAAAACAAATCTCGCCATCTTCTACGGCGCCGCCCACCTCCCCGACATGGAGCAACGAATGTTCAGCGACTTTAAAGCCAAACGCGGCGGCCAAGTCTGGCTCGAAGCCTGGCGACTACGCGAGAAAAAATAGGGTCCTTCTTGGAACTTGATGGCTGGACAACCGAGCCGTTTGCTTTTGAGCAAACCGAGATACAAGCTCGACGCGCGAGCGAGTGCATTTTTTCCAATCTAAAAAATGCACTTGCTTGCGCCGCGAGCTTGTATGGGAAGAGCCTTCATCAGCCCGGCAGCGACAACTCAAACGTCGCCCCGCCAGCTTCGTTCTCACGATAGGTGAGCTTCCCCCCCAACGAAACCGCCATCCGCTTGCACAACGCCAAGCCCAGCCCAACTCCCGGCTCACTATTGGCGGCCTCCAGATCCGTTTTGTGAAACGGTTTGAACACTCGCCGACGTTCATCAACATCCACTCCCGGCCCGCCATCGGAAACCTCCATCCGCAACCAACCCGCATCGCACCGCAAACGCAACTCAACCTTACCAGTCGTCGACGGTTTACCGTACTTACAGGCGTTGTCGACCAAATTAAACAACACCTGCTCCACCATCACAGGCTGAGTCCGCACCTCCAACTGGCCTACCTCATCCGGTACCCGCAACGCGAACTCGAACCCTTCTTCACCCACGCGTGACTCCAACCGATCGACAAACCGGTCCAGCATCGCACCGACTTGCACTGCCTGAACAGAACTTTGATCGGGACTATTCTCCAGCTTCGCAAACTGCAACACATTTTCAA
>CAZKTR010000813.1:0-1642 GCA_964555525.1 uncultured Pirellulaceae bacterium | reverse complement strand
GCGCGGTTTCTTGACCCTGAGCGTGTAGGCTCAGTCCTAGTAGGCAAGTGACTAGCGCGACAATGGTCGAGAGCCTATAAATATGGAGTCCGAGCCCGATCAGTGTGGCTGAGATGTTGTGATTCAGCGCATATTCTTTCAATGCAATTCTCCCAAAAAAGATGCCCATAACCACTGCATTGTCGCTTCATATAATCCCAAAGCAACATAATTGTTGCACGTCGAGTTTAAAAAAACAACATTCAAAGTAAATTCGTTTTGGTTCGCGCGAAGTCTGGCGACATCGGCTACGTCTTTCTATTGGCGAATCAATGCTGAGAAATCTTCACGGTGCCAGTTACCTTTGGCCTTGGGAGTAATGTTCGCATGCTCACGAGTTGACTTAAATGATTCGTGACTCTGCAACATGCCCAACTTATAAGCCAAGTAGTCCGAGTGAGCGTTGATCAGTATTCGCCAATTCCAAGGGACGCGTTTGGGCCAAATTCGGTTGATATGATACCGAATGTTGGTCAGGCAGTTGTTTGTGATCGTATTGTATGTCTCTGGCGACTCCGACAGCTTTTTCACGCGATGCATGACACATCGGAAGAACGACTGGATTTCTTCAGGTGTCGCGCTGCTAGGATAGAGATAAACATCGTCACCTCGCATTTCGGTTCGTTGACCGATCGCGTCACGTTCATCGGCAATCGCGTACATTAACGGGAACGCTCCGAAAATGCCTTTGATGATTCCATACTCCTGATTCAAACGCCGACGAGCCTCTACGGAAACGACAACGTGTTGACCGTTATCCAAACCAAAACTCATCATCGTGTGGGCGAGGTCTGGCTGAGAGGAAAAGGGGACAACGATGAAGTCGGCACAAACCAAGGCCGAGGTATCGATCGTTCGAGTTTCGTAGTTTTTTTCATGGGTTCCATCGCATTCGTAACGAAAATTGCGAAAGTTTTCGACGGTGACCAAATCACCATCAAAGGTTACCAACGGAATCCGTTCCATGCCGATATCCCATGGACCACCTGGATCTTGAAGTTGATTTGCTGAGTTGTTCATGATTGTGATGGCTCATAAAAGTTTAACGACGAGCCGGAAGGCGACGGCGTTTCGTCGAACGTAAATCGTCAGCGCCTGCCGGCTAGTCGTTAAACTCTTCATTGAACCGCATTTTACCAAATGACTCGATCAAAATCGAAACGCTCCACCCATCCCAAAGAATAGGTCCTCGGCGTCAGCGTTGAGTCCTGTGCCGGCGTGAACGTCCAGTACAACATTATCGGACAAATAGTAATCTAGTCCAACATTGAAAAAGACAGGTCGTTCTTCATCGGTTGACCAGTCGATACCACCTGTGGGAGCGGTGGCGCGAATTTCAAGCGCGCTTTCAGGACGCCAGCTCTGTTGATCAGAAGTGCGAACTTTGAACGCCCAGTGTATGTCTTTGGACCCCGATCGGTCCTGTTCACCGAACTGCCAGACTTCATTGTAACGCAATCGAAACTCGACTTTTTCGGTAAGCCCATATCGGATCAATAACTTAGGGGTTGCGAGCGAATCTTCGACTTCGGTTTCGCCAGACGCCTGAAAAAGGTATAGCCAAATTCGACTTGCGTGGTGCCTCGCCCAACAACGGTTGTCG
>CAZKTR010000812.1:0-1642 GCA_964555525.1 uncultured Pirellulaceae bacterium | reverse complement strand
CCAGTGAGGGTGCCATGTTTACGCGATCGGAAATGGATAAATTCTGGAACGTTCCCTCAAAAAAACATGCTCACGGGACTTCTCCAAAAACACATCCAACGCGTAAGCATGCGAACACTCAGTAAAAACTCTTCACCTCAAAGCCGTGAAGCATGGCACCCGATCGCCTCTTAAAGCTTCTGAAGAATTTGCCAGACCCACAACAAACCCAGATGGACCCCAATTTGGCCGTCAAAGCGTTACACGCGGACGAAGGTTGTTCCCGTAATCCGGCGGATCAAGTGGCGAGTCTCCAAGACCGCGATGGTCGCGAGTACACGCGGAGTGGGCAGTTCGACTTTGGCAACGATCACATCAAACGCCGTCGGCTCGTGGTTGATCGCGTTGAGGATTTTTCGTTCTTGTTCGGAGAGTTTTAGCTCGGCTGGATGACAAATGGTGTTTTCCGAACTGACTTGGACAGGCGCGAACAAGGGGCCTAGTTCGTCGAGAATGTCGTTGACGCTCTGAACTAGCTTGGCGCCGTCTTTGAGTAATTTGTGGCAACCGAAAGACATCCGACTATCGATCCGTCCCGGCACCGCAAAAACTTCGCGGCCTTGTTCCATGGCAAGTCGAGCAGAGATGGAGGCCCCACTACGCGCGCCGGCCTCGACCACGACAACTCCAAGGCTCAACCCAGAAATGATTCGATTGCGGCGAGGAAAACAACCGCTCTTGGGTGCAACCAGTGGTAACGCTTCTGAGAGCACGGCTCCATTGGCTTTGATCTCGTTGGCAAGGTCTGTGTGTTCGAATGGATAGACATTCAGAATTCCGCCGCCCAGAACTGCAATGGTTCGCCCGCCGGCCTTGAGTGCGGCCCGATGGGCGACACCATCAATACCTCTTGCTAATCCCGAGACAACGGTAACACCCGCCAGCGCCAGTCCGCGCGCTAATTGCTCGGTGACTTTCTTGCCGTATTGTGTTGCGTGCCGCGACCCAACGATGGCGATGGCAATTTCGTCAGCGGGCTTAAGTTCGCCTGCGCAAAACAAAACGCTAGGCGGATCGTAGATCTCATCTAAGATCGCTGGGTACTGGTCGCTTCCGGCGGTTAGGATATCGATGCCGTGTTGGTTGCACAGATCGAGCTGCTGCTGAACGGTCGCGTCGTCGGGAGCGGCGGCGATGGCGGAAACGATTCGCGGGCCAACACCGGGCACGTCACGCAGTGCGGAGGGAGCTGCTTGGAGTACTTCGCTGGGCGAGCCAAAGTGTTTGACCAAGTCGCTGAAGGTCTTGGGGCCGACGCCGGGTACAAGTTTTAGTCTGAGGCCGGCTTCGATTTCGCTGGCTTTGGCTTGAACACTTTCGTGATCGCTGTTGGATTCGGTAGGCGTATCGGTTGCGGGTTGCTGGGGTTCAGGTCGAACGTCGTGGCCACTCAAAACTCACCTCCCTCGAATTCAAAAGAATCAGGAATTAAAGCATCAAACGCATCAATCGTTGTGCAAGCTTTCTAAAATTGTGTCGTCGTCGGGAGCTTGCATCAATTCAACGTTGCCGATTTCGGTCGGCAAAATCAATTTTAGTTTTCCGTGCGAGACCTTTTTGTCTCGTTTCATGGCTTTGATCAAATCGCTGTGGCGCTCGTCCG
>CAZKTR010000811.1:0-1643 GCA_964555525.1 uncultured Pirellulaceae bacterium | reverse complement strand
ATGTGGCGTAACAACCGTGCTTTGTTTACCTATGACTGGATCAACATCGAAACGTTTTGCGTTTCATTGTTTGGGATTTGGTTTGCCTACGGCGTTTTGGCTTGGTGGCTTGGCGGAAAGCCTTGGAACTGGTTTATCAAATTCATTTTACTGACGCTGGCCGTGTTGCCGATGGCAACGATCGGCGCTTTCGACCTATTACTATCATTGTGGTTCTACGGTGCGACCGTTGTCTATGGACGCGGAATCGCTGCGTACGTATACAGGCGACGGTCGGACCGCAAGCAAGCCCTCCTGGCAAGAAACGACTCTTCACCATCAAACAACAGCGGTTTTAAAAATCAGTGGTCAATCAAAAACCTAATGCTGTTGGTGACCGCATTGGCGGTACTGGTAACCTTGATCATCCAAAACAAAGAAGACCTGGGCCTAATCCCGAACGCTTACGCAATCGGATTCGGAATTGTGGCCGGTTTCGCATTACTAATATCGACTGCGATCGGAAAGCGAGCGACGCCTATCTGGATCACGATTGCGTTTCACACGGCAGTGGTCGGGCAGTATTTTGCATTTCGATTGATCTTTCAAGAGCCTGCGTTTCCAGGTTTGTTTGATGCGATAGAAGGCACCAGTTTTATCTGGGGTGAGGCCGGAGACTTCACGATTGGAATTTTGCTGACGATCGCCTTCTGTTTCTTATTGGTTGGGATTTGCTGCCGCTGGCTTGGTGGCGACCGGCACCCAATACTCTTTTTAGGCCGAATAGCACAGGTCGTCATCGTCGGGATGGTTCTGCTACAGTTTATTCTGATCGGTGACTTGATGCGTAAAGTTTCCATTACATATCCAGTCCGCTTGAATCGATATCGGACACAAGCAGATCTAGTTTTCGAACAGGCAATCCTAGTTGAAAAAAGCGAACTGGACTTCACAGGCTATTTCCCGCCCGATGAAACAGATCGAATGGTCGCGACTGCAGAAAACCATTTACAGCTGGTAGAAAAGATACTTAAAAACATCGACCATGTTGATTCTAAAGTCACTTTCGTTCAAAAACCCGCCCATGACTCTTGGGACTTTCTTAAGCCGATTTACAAACACCGAGAGCTTGCGAGAGCTTTTGACTTCCGATCGAAGTGGCATGCCTCCCACGGCAATTATGACGCTGCGCTAAATGATGCGATGCAAACGGTTAAATTGCCGATGGTTATTGTTGACGAAAGAACACATGTTACTCGGTTGATAGCGGTTGCGATTGAAGGAATCGGCGCTTTCCAAGCTGCACCTAACATTGACAAGGCTTCCGATGTTGCGGTAGCTCATGCATTAACTGAATTGCTAGAGATAGAAGAAACTGAACTCGATGTCGAAGTCGACTACCAAAACGACTGGGCATTGTGGCTGCACTCTCTCAACTGGCTGGGACGATTAGATACTCTTTGCGGAGAAGCCGAACACCGCGAAAACTTTGACGGTATTGAAAATGCCGTACAGCGTTGCCAAGCGACTCGCCGTCAACTGATTGTGATGATGGCGTTGGAGTTGTACCAACGTGAGCATGGAAAATTGCCGGGGCAATTGAAAGCACTAGTACCTGAATTCATTCCAGCGGTACCCCTAGATCCATTCAACGATTCCGGCGC
>CAZKTR010000810.1:0-1646 GCA_964555525.1 uncultured Pirellulaceae bacterium | reverse complement strand
CAACATCAACCAAAGGTCGATCGTCAGAATCAAACTTACCCAGCACATAATCGGCGGTGTCCCACCGAGGCGGAACTTTGCCAACCCCCAGCCTTAGGCGAGGGAACCTGTCCGTGCCCAAACGCTGGATAATGTCCTTGAGTCCATTTTGCCCGCCGGCCGAACCGCCAGGCTTCAATCTTAAACGACCAATATCTAAGTTGATATCGTCGCAAACTATTAATACGTCTTCTAGCGGCACTTTGAAAAAATCAACTGCCGCTCGAACCGACTGACCGCTAAGATTCATGTAAGTCAGCGGGCTAATCAAAATCGTTTTTTCGTTTTTGATAACCGCTTCAGCAACCTCAGCATTGAACTTTGCTTTTGGAAGCCCCACAAGGTAACGTTGAGCGACATTCGCAAGAACATCAAACCCAACGTTATGACGAGTATGTTTGTACTTTTGTCCGGGGTTCCCCAAGCCAACGACGATTTTCATCGCAAGGTTACTCAGCAGGTGGTGCTGCTGGTGCTTCCTCAGACTCATCGTCTTCTTTTGCTTTCTCTGCACACGAAACGATCGGTGTAGTGCCAGCTTCATCTAATTCAGCACCCTCGGGCAACACGATATCCGCAGCCGACAACGCCTGTCCAACATCAAGGCTACTAATCTTCACTTCGATTTTGTCAATGACGGCAATCGCGGGGCAAAGGATCGATAGTTCTTGCTGATGAAAGTGAATTTCACCACCTTGACGAGTACCAATGGCATCGCCTTTGAATGCCAGTGGCAGCGTCACTGCGACTTTTTCGTTTGGATTCACGCGAGCGAAGTCGACGTGAACAACGTCAATTCCAAACGCATCCCACTGAACTTCTTTGATCAGAGCACTTTCATTGGCTCCGCCCTTCAGTTCAACGATGTGAGTTCCATGGTTGATGATTCGCCCCAGCTCTTTCGCGCTGACGCTCAACATTACATTTTCTTCGCCGTGTCCGTATAGCATGGCCGGGATATTTCCCCCTTGTCGCATCCGTTTGACGCGTAGGGAACCGGTTTGCTCACGAATTTGGACGTTCAGTGATTCTGACACTTTTCTGAGACCTGTGCAAAAATTGTCTGTTTGCTCTATTTATGGACGGCGTATTCTTACAGAAATAGCCTTTGTTACAAGCCCAAGTTTCCGCTAAATCTCGGTTTTTATCGGGTTGAAAGAACTACGATTATCGACCGGTCGATAATACAATCTTCGGCTCGAATATCGGTAAAGAATATAAAGCGGTATATTTTGAATGCCGATTTACGCGATCATGGGTTTAATCAGTAAATATCAAGTAGTTTCGAGGTGTTAAGTGGCAAAAAAAAGCAGCAGTAAGGCTCGTTCTCAGAAATTCGAGTACGTCGAACCGATCGGGCTGCGCGTGTTGGTCCGTAAGGATGAACCCAAAAAGGAAACTAAAGGTGGCATCGCTTTGCCCGACTCGGCGGAGATCCCAACAATTACCGGTCGGATCGTCACCATTTCCGCAGCCATCGAACACGACGAAGACCTGCCTCTACGACAATACGACAAAGTCCTGTTCCACCCCGGAAATGCAATTCCGGTAGATTTCGAGTCCGATAACCAACTGTTCGTCGTCCCCGCAGAAGATATCGTGGCCGT
>CAZKTR010000809.1:0-1646 GCA_964555525.1 uncultured Pirellulaceae bacterium | reverse complement strand
TACTGACGATCAACCTACTACTGCTGTGCGTGGGAACCTTCATGGACATGGCTCCAGCAGTATTGATCTTTACGCCAATCTTCTTACCCGTGGTAGTATCCTTGGGCATGCATGAAGTTCATTTTGGCATCATGATGATCGCCAACTTGTGCATTGGGCTGTGCACTCCTCCTGTCGGGACCTGCCTGTTCATCGGCTGCGGCGTCGGCAAGACCACAATTGCGAGTGTCACCAAAACGATGTTGCCGTTCTTCTTATCAATGGTCTGTGCATTGCTGGTCATCACTTACGTACCCGCAGTTTCACTTTGGCTGCCCGTGCAAACTCAACAACTTAAACAAACGGATGTCGACAAAGCTCATTTCATGAATTCAACAGCAACCCCGAAAGCTACTTCAGAATAGCCGATGTAGCTTGCGTCGTGAGCAAACATTAAAATAAGTCACGCGTCCCCTTTGGCCATCACACACGCTATTCGGATTTAGCCATGATTAAAACTGCGCTTTCAATTTTGTTCGTCTCCATCGCGTGCTGCCATTGTACGACCGACAGATTCTATTCTGACTTGCATGTATCCTCAAAGTCTGGGCGATACCGTGTTGACGCAACGTCTCCAGACAACGTAGGCGATGGGTACAGTCCATTTCAAGACGACTTCACCTATCATTTAATTGACACAAAGACCGGCGATACCATTTGGACTCGGAAACAACCAGATCCAAGCGAAGGCTCTCCCGTCAGCATTTCGGTCTCCGAACGTGGGGTCACAATCATCTATACCGCTTATGACCAAGTGATGATTGTTTCTCCACAAGGAAAGATCGTGAACAAGATTGATTTTTTAAAGGATGCTCTCACGAAAAACGAGTATCAAAACTACGTCCACCAGACTACGGCAGGCCCAATGTGGGCCGGATTTTCAATTTCATACTTTTTCGAACATAGCAGTCGACAATACTACGTTATACGTCCTTGGTGGGGGCGTCGCGTAATAATCGATGTTGAAAATGGAAAACTGCAAAAAACGAACGATATCTTAAATAGCGTTTGCATAAAAACTGAAAAAGAAATCGTGATGAATTCGTTAGCATCTAAGCCAAAAAACGAAGACGATCACCTTGAGAGATGTTTGCCGCTCTATCTCGCTGGCGCCCTTAAAATCAAGGAAGCTATCCCCTATTTGCGAACCGCTGAAAAATCCACTCTCAGTTTTAGTTCGACGATGGGTGGGTTGTCTTGGAATGAGAACTTCGACGACGCAGTGGACCCTCATTCCTATAGTACGTTCTCTATTCGGCAAATTGCACAGTTGTCGCTACGCCGATTGGACGAGACACCGCAAGCGCTGCCATGCCATTTGTTCGAAATAACAAAAGATGGAGAATCGAAACCGTTCAAGCCTAAACTAAAAAACAAGCGACATGAAAACGTCGGCCTTGTTAAGGTAGGCATGCCTGCTAAGCAAATTCTGATGCTCATTGGTTCTCCCGATTTTATCTCGTACGACGAGTGGAGTTATGACATAGATGCCAATCCGCCTTTTAGCTTGACGATAAAAATGGATGCGCGAAAATCGATTAACATCAAACGCCAGAAGCCGATTTGGTTAGATGCTCTAGATCGCGACGAGGCTTTAGCATACTGAC
>CAZKTR010000808.1:0-1647 GCA_964555525.1 uncultured Pirellulaceae bacterium | reverse complement strand
GGAAAACGTTAGAATTCGGGGCCACTTTGTCCGTCAGTTTCGAATCAAATTTTAGGTTAAATACCTGCATGAATTCCGCGGTGCTCAATCGAGTTTTTTCTGTCCCTTATCAGCATCTGTATAGCACAGATTTCGCTGGCGATTTAATGCCGTCGGTGGGTGCTGCCAGTGGGTTGAACCGATTCGTTGGCGATCGCTCGAACTTCTTGTTACAGTTTTTTGCCGACCAAGAATCGAACTCCGAAGTTGCGAACTCCGAATCCGAAAAGAACTGTCCTTGGCCGTTGGTTTTGTTTGGCCCGACTGGCACCGGAAAAACTGCCCTTGCGATGGCAATCCTTTCTCAGCAAACCGATCGTGATTCTTCTGAAGCGAATCCAGCGACGATTTCGTTTTCAAATGCGACACACTCGCTTCAAAACAAAAACAATCCGCTAGCTCAACCAATCATTCTTTCTGCTCAAGACTTTGATCGGCGATATCGTCAGGCTCTAGAAACCGCTTCGTTGGAAGAGTTTCGAACTCGGATTAGTCAATCTGCTGGTTTGGCAATTGATAACTTACATCAACTCGCTGGCAAATTAGCTGTGCAACGCGAGCTGGTAGCTTTATTGGAACTAAATCGCTTTAACAGTTTGCCATTTATTTTTACAATGGATTCGTCACCGTTTGATACCAGCGATTTGAGTTCTCAATTAACTTCTCGATTGTCGGCGGGGCTTTGTTTACCAGTTCAACCTCCTGGTCGGGCTGCTCGACAACAGATTGTTCGCGAACTGGCTTCAAATCATCGTTTGAATTTAACTGACGATGCATTTGAAATGATCGTTACCAAATTTGACGTCACTGTTCCAAAAATCGAACATCTATTTAGTCAAATATCGACTGGTCTAGAATCTCTGGAGCAATTTAGCTTCGGCAAACCAGTTAATGTCCCGTTACTAAACCAATTATTTGGAAAAGACGCCGCTGATGTTGATCAAATGGCGACTACGATTCTTAAGAAGGTAGCTCGCGAGTATCATGTCAAGGTTTCAGATCTGAAAAGCAATTCTCGTAAACAATCCACCGTACTAGCTCGGAACGTTACGATATTTTTAATTCGTGAACTCGTTGGCTGCAGTTTCAAACAAATCGGCCGTTACTGTGGTAACCGAGATCACTCTACGATATTGCACTCTTACCAAAAGATTGTGGCTGCTTGTGATGCTTCGAGTAATCGAACCGACAACGCGGTCAAAACGACCGTGCATAAACTAAAACTGTTACTGTCAGATCAAATGGCCAGCCAATCGAATCTGTTTTAATACCTTAAACGACAAACCAGTCTTTGAATAAGCTTTGATAACCTGTTCAAAGTTCGTTCAACAAAAGTAATCAACTGGGTAGCTATCTACGCCGGTTGCCAAAATCGAGTTACCTACATTTTTAACGACCAACTGACTACGCTTTTACAACTTGTTTAACACCCGTTTTCCACCTACTAGAAAAACTCGTTAGTGCTTAATAACCAGTGACTTGTGATCTTCAAGACATCGTTTATCAACAAAAAACCGGCCAGTTAAATAATAATATTTTAAAAAGAACTTTAGATAGAAATAAGCCAAGTGAAAATCAAGCTAGATCGAGAAAGCTTTCTCAAAGTCT
>CAZKTR010000807.1:0-1650 GCA_964555525.1 uncultured Pirellulaceae bacterium | reverse complement strand
TCTACGACAACCCCAAAGAATATTTCTCGCAGAGCAAAAACTTTTCGGTGGCTCGCTGACTCCCGACTCCCTCAACGGCGATCGGCAAGGTGAGCACCTCCGTAGGATGGGCACTCTTGCCCATCATTGCATGGTTGATACTAGAAACAATTCAGCGGACGCGACAAACCACCTGTGCAATTAAGAGCTTATCCCACAACCTTTTCGAGCGACGCATTTTTCTACTTTGTCGCGAGGCATTGGGATAAGCACTAAGTGTCACATAATCCGCAAACAGAACGCATTCTCCCGATGGGGCTAACGTCTTAAACGCCTTCATTTCCCATGGTTACTTTTTCCCAAAAGCGTTAGAATCTCGGCCTTTGAAACACTAACGCATCTTTCATCAAACAATTCCGACCATGAACGACGTCGCTCCGTCCAACGAAGACCCACGCCGCGAAAAGCTACAACGCATCATCGACCTCGGGCACGATCCCTACGGACAGCGATTCGACAATCGCGATTTAATCGGCGATCTACAAAAGCGGACCGACGAGATCCATTATCTGACCGAGGCCGGCGAAAAGATTGCTCTTCCGACCGACGAACAGCTCGGCGAAAAATCCTTTCGAGAGTGGCTCAAAGAACAAGACAAAGGCACGATGGTCGGGCCTACCGTCCGCGCCGCCGGTCGCATTTTACTGCACCGCGACAAAGGCAAGCTGCAATTCATCGACATCGAAGACTGGACCGGCAAACTCCAACTTTTCGTCGGCCAAAACCAAGTCGTCGACGGCAACTGGGACCTGATCCAATGTCTGGACCTTGGTGACTTGATCGGCGTCGATGGAGTCTTGCGTCGCACGATGACCGGCGAGCTTTCCATCTTTGCCAAAGAAATCCATGTCCTCTGCAAAACGCTCGACCAACCACCAGCCAAACACAAGGGTTTAGTCGACGCCGAACTTCGCCAACGCCGCCGCTATGTCGATTTGGCTTACAACGAAGGCGTCCGCGATCGTTTTCTAAACCGCTCAAAAATCGTCGCCTCCATTCGCCAAACGCTAACCCAACAAGGCTTCGTTGAAATCGAAGGGCCTACCTTGCACACCGTCGCCGGTGGCGCAGCGGCCCGGCCTTTTGAAACTCATCACAATGCCTTGGACATGCCCCTGAACATGCGGATCGCGTTGGAACTTCATCTAAAGCGTTTGATGGTTGGCGGAATGGAACGAGTCTTTGAACTCGGCCGCGTTTATCGCAACGAAGGAATCAGCCCAAAGCACAATCCGGAATTCACGATGCTGGAAGTCTACCAAGCCTACGGCGACTACCACAGCATGATGGACCTGACCGAAGCCGCAATCACCGATGCGTTGGAAGCCATCGGTATCGGTCCGATCGTGCCTTACGGCGATACCACCGTTAACTTTACCGCTCCCTTTGAGCGAAAAACTTACAACGAACTATTTCAAACCCACACAGGCGTCGACCCTAACGACGCAGCAGCGGTCGAAGCCTACGCACAGGAACTGGGCTTCACGACCGAAGGCAAACACCCGGACGTCATCAAAAGCGAAGTCTTCGAAGAGAAAGTCGAAGACGCGTTGGTGGGTCCGGTATTCGTCACCGACTACCCCGCCAGCATATGCCCCTTAACCAAACGCA
>CAZKTR010000806.1:0-1652 GCA_964555525.1 uncultured Pirellulaceae bacterium | reverse complement strand
TATAGCATTGATCGCGACCAGCCAACTAGCCGGGCTTCTCCGCTTCGGATCAACATATTGTTATCCCGCGATTTTCTAATTGAGAATTTCATTTAACCACATTGAAGCCGGAATGAGACCATCAGTTGTTGTGCTGCGAGTATCCGTAGCCACATCTATGACACCTAGCAAAATTACCGTTGCGAGATCTATAGAGGCACTTTGGGCAGAAGTCTTTGTCGATTGAGCCCATCAGGAGGCCTCCCCCTTCAAGGCCGCGGCTATAGATCGTTGACTCGGGAAAGTTAACTCGAATCAATTCAGTAGCCTGGAGGGCCTCTTTAGTGATAGTTGCATGTTCGACTTCCTGATTATTATGCCGACTGTTAGTTGACCAGCCAAAACGCACATCCAGAAAGGGAAATTTTTCTCTCTCTTTATCTCTCTTTCTGATCCGCTCAGCCCTGAAGAAACTGCAATGCGCCATTATAAGTATTTTCTCTAAACCTCCGATCCGTGAAAGTAAACGAATCATGTCTTGATCTGCAGAGGAAGCTGGTATCGATATGGCTCCAAAGTTCACATCACTATGAGATCCGCTGAGAAAGTCAATGATTCGAAATTTGGAGTGATTATCATTTACACTAAACTCGTTGATATTGACTGCGTAAACCGGCGGCCCTGGACTCATTATGGGCGCCAAATGGGTTTTTCTTTTCGTTGAACCATCTGGAAGCATCACAGTGTAATACCCGGAGTCCATTGAAAGCACCACATATTTATTGTGTATCTCCGGATCTTGGCAGCGTAAGAATACAGCACCTCCTCGTTTCTCTATCTCGTTGGCAAAGTACTGAAAATTGGTTCGCTGTTTGTAGCGATAGCAAATGAAACTTACAATGGCCATGAAAACCAACAAAAATCGCAAACCGAATCGTAATCTCAGTTTTCGTTTCTTGATTTGGCGCATTGTAAATTTTCCTGCAATACGAGTTTAGCCGGATAACGTCCGTGTTATCCGAGCGGCCATTCAAGTCGGCCAATCAGAAGACGGAGCGAGGTAAATTATTAAACCCTGAGTATAACATATTCCGCGACCAACCAATCCCAAGGGCTTCTCCGCTTCGGATCAACACATTGTTATACGACGAATTTTCAATTTCTAGTAATGTTTGCCTGCTCTGTGTCCGTGAGACGGCGCCAACTGGCCACGTCCATTTCAGTATTGAAATACCCAACCTCAAGATCGGCCAAAATTTCAGCGCTAACATCCGCAAGTAATTGCAGCGGAAACCCGTCCTCGAAAACCTTGAGCAAACCATAAGTCGGATGGCCGGATAGCTCGATTACGATTTTTCTAGGCGACTCGGACTCAATAACCGGACCGATTGCATAAGTGCCGCTCGCAACGAATTCACGCTGTCGGTTTTGCTCCATGTAATCGTCGATCTGCGATTGCCATCGGATGCAGTTTTCACGCAAGGTGCGCACAAACACCTGAGAGAATGAGTTTTTTGATCGTAAGGCGTAGTGGCGAGGCAAATTTTTCTCAAGTCGTATAACGGCCGTGATCACCGAGCCGGAACGATAGATCATCCATTTCCAAACACGCGCAAGTCCGGCTTCGCGTGCATCACATTGTTATCCGACGACCTGTGGCTTAGTGATTACCC
>CAZKTR010000805.1:0-1655 GCA_964555525.1 uncultured Pirellulaceae bacterium | reverse complement strand
TGCCTTACGATCAAGAAGGCTTGGCGAAGAAAGTTTTTGTGATCGATCGCTGGGGAAGTGTTCGCGACGCTTTGGACTTAGGCGCCGACAACTTTGAAGAAACTTTGACGGCAAAGGTGAATGCTTATCAGGCTGAACAAAAACCAAACCCTCCAACCTTTGGCACTTGGCCTCGTTAAGAGGCAAAAGGTGGCGACAGTTTGCCTCCGGCCTGTCTTACGCGCCGACCGAGCAACGAAGCTTCACATTACCAACCATTCCAATTTTCAAATCGCACTTCGTCACTTGTTCTACCGATCGCGCGGAAGACCGACTGGAAGCACCGTCGCCACCTTATCCCAAAACCACTAAATGGCAATCACCTACAAAACTTACCCTGTGGCAGCTGGATTGGTATTACTACTGTGGCTCGCAACCTCGCCATTCACGTTTGCTCAAACACAAAGCGCTGACGAAACTCACGCCGACCACACAAACCCAACCAAGGCCACCACAGCGGTTCGCTTCGCGACCTTCAATGTTTCACTCCACCGTTCATCCGCTGGCAAGCTGATCCAAGACCTCAGCGTCGCAGTCCCAGCGATTCAACCTCGGCGGGTCGCCGAGGTCATCCAACGAGTCCGTCCGGACGTGTTGTTACTGAACGAGTTCGACTACGATGCGGACGGCAAGGCGATTCAAGCCTTGCAAAAAAACTTGCTGGGGGTTTCCCAAAACAAACAAACACCAATCACCTACCCGCACGTTTACTTTGCTGCGGTTAACACCGGCGTTCGGTCAGGCGTGGATTTGAACGGCGACAACAACATCGAAAACACCGGAGCCGACGCTTTTGGCTACGGCCAGTTCCCCGGACAATACGGGATGGTAGTTTTGTCCAAATTCCCGATCCAACGTAGCCGAGTTCGAACCTTCCAAACGTTTCGTTGGAAAGACATGCCGGGCAATTTGCTGCCCAAAAAAGTTGGCACCGACGAACCGTTCTACTCGCCCGAAGCGACAACGACATTTCGATTGTCATCCAAAAGCCATTGGGACGTCCCCATCGAAGTCAACGGCAAGACAATTCATTTCTTGGTCGCACATCCGACTCCACCGGTTTTTGATAAAGCCGAAGACCGCAACGGTCGCCGCAACCACGACGAAATCCGAATGTTGGCGGACTATGTGACACCCGGCAAAGCACACTACCTGTACGATGACCAAGGCGTCAAAGGCGGCTTGTCGGCGGATAGTCACTTCGTGATCGCTGGCGACATGAATTCCGATCCTAACGACGGCGACAGCCTCCCCAATGCCGCTCGGCAACTGACCCAGCACCCATTAATCAATCAGCAGCACACTCCACGATCCAGTGGAGCACCGTTGGCGGCGGTTGAACAAGGGATGAAAAATCTGGAACACACAAGTGATCCAATGTTTGACACGGGCGATTTTAATGACGGCTCGACCGGCAACCTCCGCTTGGATTATTGCCTTCCGTCAAAAACACTGACGATCAAAAAGTCCGGTGTCTTCTGGCCAGCAAACGACGCTGCAAAACTAAATAAAGCCAGCGACCATCACCTCGTTTGGATCGACGTCGAGTAAACGAATAAGCCGTAGCCATGCGTCCACAGCGTACCGCCTCCCCCTTCTCGTTCCAAGGCTCTGCC
>CAZKTR010000804.1:0-1657 GCA_964555525.1 uncultured Pirellulaceae bacterium | reverse complement strand
AAAAGGTCTTTCAAAAAAGCATGCTCACGGAACGTTTTCAATGCTACATCGAACGCGTAAGCATGCGACACTCAGTAAATACCCTTACCCTCAAAACCGTGAAGCATGGCACCCGATCGCTTATTAAAACAACTGAACAATTTGCCAGACCCACAATAAAGTCAGATGCATTTAAAAAGAGGGGTTTGCTGTCTTTCAAGAACAACCTCGGTTGTTCATCGGCACAAGGGTCCTAAACACCTCCGCAAAAGTAGCGTTCTCCTAATCTCGGCGACTTTACTTCCCTTGATTCAGTAGTGGCGCCAGTCGCAGGATGTCTTTAAAGGGCAATCGACGCAGATAGCTCTCGGAGGCTTTTTTGAAAATCATTCGCTGGTCGTCAATCGAAAAACACTCCCAGCCTTGTTTGCCAAGCTCGTTTAGTTTGGTTTCGAGTTCTTCGGCAGGCACGGAGTTGGCTGCCACAACCTTGTACTGCCACGACTCCATGTTTTGCCAGTCTTCGTTCAACCATTGGCCAGTCGACGAAGCGGTCGTGAGCCCTTGGTCTTTAAGCGTTTTAAAAGTTTGGTTTGCCCAGTCGAGCGATCCCTCGACGGCGTTACCAGTTGAGTCACTCGCTCCATCCCAAGCACCCTTGATCCACTCGCCAGTTTTTTCGACCTGTTTACCACTGGCTTGCTTGGCACCGCTGAGTAGTTTGCCGGCTTTGTCCATCAAGCCGGACGATTCTTGTTGGGCAGCCGCTGGCAATTCGTCGCTCTGTTGGGTAAGCGCTGTCGGAGTTGGTCTAGACTCTCCGGCCACTTCGGTTTCGGCCATTTCGCTATCAGTAGCCGAATCGTTGGTGACAGTTTCGTCACTACAGCCGCAGCAAGCTACCACAGCAAATACCGTTACGGAGCAAACCAGAATGGCTAACGGATTAATTGAAAACCAAAGTCCTTCAGCATGACCAAGTGGAGCTTGGGATTGCGGTTTCGAACTGTCTTCTAGTTTTGAGTTATTCATGCTTTGAGCTATCCAGTTATTCTGGCGGAAAACGTATCAATCTTATTGTTCAAAGGTTCGTCCGTGGGCGGCAATAATCGTTAAAAATCGCGACTTTCCACTAAAAGTTGTGGGGGGATCAGCGTTATTTTTGGAAAATCGCTAAATTTTGCCTGAATTGCCTGATCTAACATACCGGCTCATTGACACCCCTCCGTCATAGTTTTACTTTCTCGGACTGAAATACACCTTTGACGGTCAACCTCCTGCATCCGTTTGCAGAAAGTGGGCCAGTTGATTCTTAAACTAGGAGACTCCCTATGAATCGCATTTTGCTAGCTCTCGCAGCTGTCGCCATGGTTTTCTCAGCAAACACTGCGGAAGCCCAACTTTTCAACCGCTGCTGTAAGTCTACACCTGTTCGCTGCTGCAAGCCAGCTCGTAAACCATTGTTCACTTGCTGCAAGCCAGCATGTAGGCCAATGCTAAATCGTTGCTGCAAACCGGCACCGGCACCATGTTGTGCACCAGCACCAGCACCAGCCCCTTGTTGTGCACCTCCAGCACCAGCTCCTTGCTGTGCTCCAGCACCAGCTCCAGTTCCTTGCTGTGCACCAGCACCAGCTCCGGTTCCTTGTTGTGCTCCAGCACCAGCTCCAGCACCAGC
>CAZKTR010000803.1:0-1659 GCA_964555525.1 uncultured Pirellulaceae bacterium | reverse complement strand
ATGTCGTGTGGGTTTGGCCTCTCCGAGTACTACTCTGAGTAATGCTAGTGCACTGGGAACTCGATGCAGCAACATCAAGGGTATCCCTGGCATCTATGTATCAGGCCTGCATAGTGCCCCACGTGTCTCAGTACCCACTCGTGCCCACAGGGAAACTGCGTGGAGTCCTTCAACACGGTTTTCGAGGATCTAGAAGAGGACTCAGTGGCAGGGTTGACGAGGTGCGGCACGCAGTGCTTGCTGCTCCTTCAGACCGAGCCTGCCGACCACAGCACACTGGTAGACCTCTTGTCAGAGGTGAAGTCAGGTGCTGCACCATGAAATTGCAAGTGTGCCGTCCAATGCATGCTGTGCACGATGTTCCCTAACACCCGCTGTGCCCACTGTGCAGCATGGCATGTCTGACAGTTGCTGGTGAGCACGTGCAGAACTTCCATTGTGGCTGGATAACATATACTTTGCGAACACACCCAGCAGCGTCGCGGCGGTGGTGGGCCAGGTGTTCATGTGGGCGAGCCGCGATGTGTGGATGACCAACGTGACCATGCATGCGGACCGCGACACGCCCTCGCAGGCGATGTGGGTTGACGATTTTGGCTTAGTGGAAGGTATAGCACAGTCCCGTCGTTACATTGACGTCTGTGCTAGACACTGGTGCAGCCTTGGGCCAGAACCGCCCACACACACATGTAGGAGGGGAGCATCTGTCGGTCATGCGCCTTTCGAGAACGAAACGCCAACACAATCAGCTGTATGACTGTTGTGATTCTCCATCATCTCAGCCATTTGCTGCGTCTATCACGTGGTCGGAGTGCAGACGCTGCTGCCGCTGCTGTACCTCGACCTGCCTCTCGTGGCCCCTTCGTCCTGGCTGAGGCCATCCTGTTCGGGGCCGGCGCAGCCTGGACCGGAGGGTCCGTTTTAAAGGTTCTCAGGGGGGCTTTTGCGCATGCAGAGTGCGACTTCAAGGACTTCCTGCCGAGGCACGGCCACAGCGTCGTCACGGTGGTGCGCTCCGAGGTGGCGCTCTCCGCCTGCGACTTCCGGGGCTGCCAGGTGACCAACGGCGCGCAGGGCCTCGTGGGCTCCATTGGAAATGGCAGTGCGCCCCCCGCATCCTCGATGCTGGTCGTTGTGAACCTCATTTGCTGCGTCGCGGAGACGCGGCACTCTCTCCGCTGGACATGCGTGACCCGTCTTGCTGGATGATCTGCTCACTGCCGCCACGAAACATCTCCAACCGTCATTACAAAACCTGTTGTGTGTGAAGTTATCTCAGATTTGGGTGCTTCAGACGTGCCTGAGGGGTGGTGTGGTGCAGCGGTCGCGGTGTCGGGGCTCTTGGCGGACGAGGACTGCTGCAACGTGAAGTTCTGGAACTACAGCAACCAGACCGCGGACAGCGTTCCGCTGCCGATTGATGGGCCAGTGTTCTTCGCGTCGGGCACAGCAGAGGCCGTGGGAGGCTCGGGGGCGGCCAGCCTGACAGTGCCCCTGCAGGGCCTGCAGAGCGCCACCTTCCTGCAGGAGGACACTTTCGCGGAGCGCAGGCTGGCCGTGGAGCAAGAGGTGCTGCGCGCAGCCTGCTGCGTGACGTGTCGTATTTTGGCAATTTGCCGCCATCTGCAAGCGTGCATGTTGACCGGTACACCCTGATAC
>CAZKTR010000802.1:0-1662 GCA_964555525.1 uncultured Pirellulaceae bacterium | reverse complement strand
CGCCTGTTGATGGACCGCGACTTTCGAGCCGAAAAGCTGGCCCAAGTCCACCCGCGAGTGCTCAAGCACTCTCAGTTAGCCGATTTGACTCGTGAATATTCGTTGAACGAAATTGCGATTATTACTCGAGCTGGCCCGGCCAAAATCTTAGGGCTCGCCAACAAAGGTCATTTGGGAATCGGAGCCGATGCGGACATTTGCATTTACTCGCCCGACACGAACTATCAAAAGATGTTTGAACTACCGTGGATGGTGATCAAAGCAGGACACGTTTTGATCGAAGACACTGAAATCCGCCAAACCGTCAACGGTCAAACAATCATGGCTCAACCGTCCTACAACCACAGCGATGACAAAAAAATAGAAACGTGGTTCGAACAAGAATACTCACTGCCACTTAAACAGTTCGCTGTCGACTTTCAAGGAGCCGCGACGAATCGATAACCGGCTTCGCGGATTGTCAAAAAATGCACCGGACTAGACGGATTGGGCTCAAACGTCTTCCGTAACTGCCTCATAATTTGATCCGGAGCACGGGTGTTCATATTGCCAGGCATATCCCAGACATCTTCCAGTAATTGAGACCGAGTAATCACTTCCCCCTCGTGCGTGATGAAGTACTTGAGGACTCGGATTTGCAAATCGGTTAGTCGAACAGGACTGCCGGCGACTTCGACTTGATAAGTCTTGAAATTGATTTTCGAATTACCAAATTCGAAGTGCTCCAATGTACTGGCAGCACCATTGGCATTCGAACGGGCCTCCACATCTCCGACTGGACGCGCCTGCGCCAGTAGGTTTTTGATTCGGCTGAGCAGTTCGTCCAGCTCAAACGGCTTCACCATATACTGATTGGCTCCGACGTCAAAGCCGCGAGTTTTATCTTCCGATAGCGTGCGAGCAGTCAACATCAAGATCGGCATTGTCAAACCTTGCTGCCGCACCTTCTCGCAAACTTCGTAGCCGCTCATCTGTGGCAACATCAAATCCAGCACGATCAAATCAACCGGCTGATCCGCATTGGTAGCGGCGTCGATTGCATCAATTCCGTTACCTACAGCGGTAACCACATAGCCTTCGGCCTCAAGGTTAAACTTGATCCCGATCGCCAAGTGCTCTTCGTCATCGACTACTAAAATGTGTTTTTGATCTACGTTCATATTCAATATGTTAATCGTACCTGTTAAACGCATATTGTAACAAAAAACTTACAGAATTCGTTTTCCCTTCAAACAACTTTACTTTCTTGAATTTTTTTGCACCAAATATTAATTTGAGCAATTCAGCTCTAAACTTCTCGCCAGAACTTTGACCGGCGGTAGAACATTACCGACTTCAGACGCTATAGTGTTAACCGGCAGACGGACCGCGCCCACTATTTCACCCAAAACCAAACTCCTACCATCATCAATTAATGTCCAAATCTCAGTTTATTCCGCTTGACTTTAAAGAATATCCGCCGGCTGAAATGGTCGAACGAGCAGAAGCTTATTACGCTGAAATCAAACAACGCCGCAGCGTAAGGGAGTTTTCAGATCGCGATGTGCCACAGGAGGTCATCGACGCCTGCCTACTCGCCGCCGGTACAGCCCCCAACGGAGCCAACTTACAACCTTGGCATTTTGCCGTCGTGCGAAGCCCCGAAGTAAAAACAAAAATCCG
>CAZKTR010000801.1:0-1662 GCA_964555525.1 uncultured Pirellulaceae bacterium | reverse complement strand
TGCTTCGTTACGTTTTGGACACTCAGATTGCGCTGCAAGACGTCAACACCGACCTCGACAAAAAAATCGACGAACAAGCTCAACTTGCCTTGGAGCTTCACGAGATCAACCAAGTTAAAAGTGAGTTCTTAGCCAACATGAGCCACGAGCTTCGTACGCCGCTCAACAGCATCATCGGTTTCTCAGAGTTGCTGGAAAACGGCAAAGGCCTCGGCGACAAACAAATTCGATTCGCGACCAACATCCGCCGTTCGGGTAACGTATTGCTGGAGTTGATCAACGACATTTTAGACTTGGCAAAACTAGAAGCGGGCAAAATGGAAGTTCGCTGCAGTGAGTTTTCGATTTTCCAAATCGTTGAAGACCTCTGTGAGATGGTGCGGCACTTGGCCGAAGCCAAGAACATCCAGCTGACTCATTCGATCCCTTCGGACTGGCCTTTGATTTCTCAAGACAAAGTCAAAGTTCGTCAGGTGTTGACCAACTTGATTTCCAACGCGATCAAGTTCACCCCTGAAGGCGGCCGGATCTCGATTCGCGGTACGCAACTGGAAGCAGATGACGTGGATCAACTGGCATCGGAATCGGGGATCCTTTCTTCATCGCCATCAATGTTGCAGATCGAAGTGGAGGACACCGGAGTCGGAATTGCGCCCAGCGACCAATCGATCGTGTTTCAAAAATTCCGCCAAGGGGCCTCGGCACTGGGCGACGATTCTTTGACTCGCGAAGTATCGGGAACGGGATTGGGCTTGTCGATTGTGAAAGAACTTTGTGTGCTGCTGGGTGGTTGGGTGGAACTCAAATCCGAAGTCGGGCAGGGCAGTATCTTCACAGTCGTTTTGCCTTGGGAGTATCAGCAAATCAATCCGGTACCATCGGCGATCAACGAACAAGTAAACGAAGTCACTAAAAACCGCCGCATCGATCTTGGCCGCGCCAATCGCGCCCCCGTACCAACGGTCGACGATCACGATTCAAACGAATAGTCGCCTTTGGCGCATTGTAAGGTTTCGCTTCTTGAGGTGTCCTATTGGTGTCGATTGAATATCATCATTTAAAGAGGGAGTGCGCCGTGGAAGCGCTGTTCTTTATCGGTTTCATTGTGCTTTGTTTCGTGCTGCAACTATGGATTTTACCAATGCTGGGGCTCGGGTGAGGGAGTGGAAATTGCAACCTCAGTTCGAGGTTGGACAAAGACAAGGAAGTTAACAACGCAATGGCTAGTGCAGACTCCGAATCCAGCGATTGACACGAACCATTTGAATTACATTGATGCAGTTTGCTGACTTGGGAACCATGGATTTTAACGAATATTAATTCAGCTACGAAAGTACTGCCCGCCTGCCTGAATCTCGACTAGACTCTCAGCATGCACCCTGCGATTGAACTTCTTGATGTTACCAAACGATACCGGTCCAAAACCGCCGTCGATCGATTGAACTTATCGGTTGCAACCGGTTCAATCCACGGTTTCGTTGGCCCCAACGGGTCGGGAAAAACAACCACGCTGCGAATGATCCTGCGCATCATTCAACCCGATGCCGGCACCGTCCGAGTGCTCGGCCAAGCAACCGGAAAAACCGCCGACACGCGACTGGGCTACTTGCCCGAAGAACGCGGCCTGTACAAACGCATGAAGGTTCGCGAAGTCCTCCGGTA
>CAZKTR010000800.1:0-1666 GCA_964555525.1 uncultured Pirellulaceae bacterium | reverse complement strand
TTTCCAAAAGCCGCGCGGCCCGCGGCTCCGTGTGCAACGTATTGTTATCCGGCGTATTGCGGGTGGCTTCCGGTCTAGTCATGTGTTAGATTCTCAGTTTTACTCTAGCAGCGAAGGATTTGTCATGCAACATGCGATTGTATTCTTGTCACTTGTGGTTTTCGTAAGCCCTGCGACAGCACAAGAGCCACTGACGGCAAAAGAATTGAGAAGGGGGTTGGTTGGGTCAGTGTTTAATCAGATGGTTGCCAGTAAATACAGCGATGACGATAATCGCAGGCTCACGGCAGACGATAAAGGGCGGCAAACGTTAGGTGCGATTCGTCATTCAAGAAAGCAGGTTTTGTCGAATAGGGTTAGCACTGTTCGATTATCACGTGATGGCCGTTCGTTCATCGAATTGAAGAGCGAAGGCGTTCAGATAACGACGTCACTAATAGAGCATTTAGTTATTGAGGCGTTGGATTTGATACCTCCGTTGGAGGAGGAGAAATTGAGAATTGCATTACAAACGGCGTCGCAAAAAGTTGTGGAAGAACGAGCAGACGATAAAGAAGCGTATAGTGCTTACAACGGTGGCGAGTCCAAGGTGCACAAAGTCTCGCTCGGTGGTGACGTCGCTGGTGACATCGCATTTTTCGTGGAAATGCACGAGCTGGCGGCCAAACTGCCCGACGCGGAAAAGTGGTCTACCATTCATGTCAATTTTGCATTCATAGGCGAGTCGGAAACGACCAAGGACATTCTGGGCAGATGACAGGACAAGCCGGATAACGTCAACGTTCACCGGGCCGCGGCGAACATCTTGCAAGCAGAAAAAGCCGCGCGGCCCGCGGCTCCGTGTGCAACGTATTGTTATCACGCGTCTAGGTGTAGCGGGATTTTTTAGATTTGATTACTTTGATGACGTCGTCATGTTTTTGACCTTCAATAATATCCTTCAGGTGAAGTTGTTTGGTGCTATTGTCGAATTGAACATGAATTCGCCAACCGGACGTTTTGTCGATATCTGCTCGATAGACTGCTTTTGTGTATCCGGTGACGCGATGCAATCGCGTCTTGGGGTATTCCCTAGACCTGTGGCAAGAATTGTCTTCCAATTCTGCGAGGGCAATCAATAATTTCAGCCGATGTTTGTCATCCGGAAGAATCTTGTTCCCTTCGTAGATAATGCCATATTCGTCGAGGAGCATTTTAATCTCCGCCATGATTGCCACCTTCAGTAGTTTCGAATGACGAGAGGTCACTTTGGTAGATAGATTTTGCCAGACTGCGATATGATTTTTCTAGATTCTTGCGTCGAACAACGCTCAACAACGTCACAATGTATTGATCAAACAACGGATCGTCGTCAATTGTGGCCAAGACACGAATGTCGGTTGTTACACGTATGGAATACAGTGAGGATTCCATTTTGGATTTTAGAATTGGAACAATCGGACGGGCGGCATGCCGGTAAAAGCCTGCGGGGTCCTGCAAAAGTTGATTGCAGTACAAATTCAATTTGGAGATTATGCGATCCTGCTCGTTTTGCGGAAAAGTCTTCAACTCCTTTTCGAACTGGTGTACTACTTGGAATGTCAATTCCATCGTCGCTCCAAGCGAGATTGATTAGCGTGATAACGGTCGCGATCACCGAGTCGCGACAAACAAACTAAACATTAAG
>CAZKTR010000799.1:0-1667 GCA_964555525.1 uncultured Pirellulaceae bacterium | reverse complement strand
CGCTAGTAATATGATGAGGGCAAGTAAGATTGATTTTTTCATTTAGAATTTCCTCGTGTGTAAATTGTCAAGCTGAACGTTTTTTGGAACGCATTATGAACATATCGTGGCTCATCCCGGTTTCAGTACTAATTGCGAACGCTATCGCATAATCTAGTCATGCTATTTTACATAGCCGCTCAAGCTTAGCATAACAGCTTAACAGCCGAAAGTCGTGCAGGAACGATCAAGACCACAGAGTTTCCTAAAAGTATGGCAGCAGTTTCGTCGTGGATCGTTCAAAAATCTAACTGACGAGAGGCCTGCAAAAAGGCTTTGATTTGTGATTTTTGGCCGCTATTTTCTCAATACCAACTAAAAAAAACATGCTTGGCTTGACGGGTAAGCGCCTTCGTTTTCGCACAGAAAGACGACCGCTGGAAAAGGCCAAGTCAAATTTAAGATCCTGATAACCTCACTCTCTATTTTCAAAGAAGACCAAATCATGAAAGTTTATGCACTACTTTGTATCGTCGAGCGGAGAGGCAACTAAAAAGTCTTCTCGCTTGAAATGTTAACAAGCGCCCCGCCCAACGGTTTTCTCTAAGGGTCATTATTCAACGGATGTTTGGCATGCCGCGCGGAACCCATTCAATCGAAATCAACGCAAGTTGCGACGCCGTGTTTGAATTGATTCACAACTACGACATACGACTCCAGTGGGACTCGATGCTCTGCGAAGCCAATTTACTCGGTGCCGCCGCCGAGGTCGTCAAAGGCGTTCGAACTCGTTGTGTTGGGAATTGGAAATGCCTTTGGCTGGCAATCGAAGCTGACTATTTAAGTTACGAAAAAGGCAAGGTCGCTGCGGTCAAAATGTCTAATAAGCCGATGTTCTTTGCAGAGTTCGCGGCCACCATTCGTCATGATGACCAGAAGGATGGGCGGTCCAAAGTCACTTACATTTTCAACTTCGACGCCAAGCCTCGATACCTAACATTTCTACTTGAGCCGGTCATGAAGTTTTGCTTGAAACGGGAAGTAACGCATCGACTCGCCGCACTAAAGCGCTTCGCAGAAAATCGTTGTGGAGTTTAACCAAAGCCACTCGAATGCCCCATATTAACAACCGAGACAAACAAAGAAGATTCGTTCCCGTCGAGCCGATAAAAATAGCAGCCAAACACCGGAATATAAGCTCGCGTGTGAAGCAGGCTAAATCGTCGGTGTCATAAAAAGGGACCAAATGGAAAATGTCATCGGTTCAACTACACTCTGTTTGCTATTGTCGCTGTTTGCCTCAACCGCAGTCGCTCAAGTCGAGTACTCCTTTTCGGACGAAAACAATATCGCTAGCACTCGCGGTTTTGCTGACCAGTACAGCGACTTCACCGAGAATGAAGAACTCAATTTCGATTTTGACAACGGATCCGAAAGTGAACCCGAACGAGAGCGGATTGAAACCGAGCGGCACGACTTCACCCAATCGACAACCGTTGTTGGCCGAGGCACCACGCAAGTCGAATTTGGCTATACCTTTTTTCAGGGATCTGGTGAAACCGAAGTCGAAGATTCGCACGCAACTCCTGAGTTATTGATCCGATATGGGCTTACCGAAAAAGTCGAGTTTCGATTGCGGTACAACGAAGTCTGGCAGTTCGGTGAAGAAGACCTATCGGGGTCCGAAG
>CAZKTR010000798.1:0-1668 GCA_964555525.1 uncultured Pirellulaceae bacterium | reverse complement strand
AATTCGTTACAGACCAAGATACATCCTTGTTGGTCACCACGATCACCGTTTTGCCGAGCGGATCACTAACGATTGGAACTGCGGACAACCCAGTAGCAGATTCGGTGTCAGTCAACATCGTGTTTCGCGACGTAGCTTTGCAAACCGGCACTCTTGACGCCCCTGGAATCGATCCATCGCAATACGGAAATGGGTTGCTTGTATTTGGCGAATTCACCACCCACGGCGCGGACAAAACACCTTACGTACGTGCTGAAAGTGACATTCTTAGAGGATCCACTTCGATTGAACTATCCGAAGTGCCTGAGGATTGGCGTGTTGGAGATCGTCTTTTACTTCCAGAAACAGCCCAAACTGCAATTCGTAGCAATAGAACAGGCGAAATAAACGAATCAGAAGAAGTGACCATCGCGGCTATTGATGGCAACACGATTGAATTTGAGACAGCCGTTCGTTTTGATCATCTGGGAATTTCTGACAATCCGTTCGAAGTCGAACGGTATGCACACATTGGAAACTTAACACGTAATGTGGTATTCCAGTCCGAAAACGGCGAGGGTGTTCGCGGCCACGTGTTTCTAACAGCGACGGCAGTCGTGGATGTTGACAACACATCATTCATTGAGCTAGGACGCACACAGGCCGAGTTTATTTCGAACGACACGGTTGTTGACGAATCCGGTGAGGTGCTCCGTATTGGCGAAAATCAAAGTGGTCGATATGCGTTCCACGCCAATCACTTGAGCACACCGCTTGAACTATCAGGCTCCGTCGTTGAAGATGGTTGGAGGTGGGGTATTACAGTCAACAACACTGATAATAGTCTGATCGAAAACAACATTGTTTACGAAGCAGCGGGGGCGGGCATTGTCACCGTGGCAGGAACTGAAACGGGTAACGTTTTCACCGGCAATCTAGTGATCAAGGTTGAAGGCGGACATCAAGTCGGAGACTCACGCGGCGGGGCTCAAGGCATTAATGATCCGCTGACAGGTAGGTTTGTGGAAATTGCAACTGATGGGTCTGCTTTCTGGTTTCGTGCCACTGCCGGTACAGTTGAAAACAACTTCGTTTACGATGCCACAGGATACGGATACAATTTCAACGGGTATTACACTTCGGTAGGTAACGACCCTTCGCTGGACGTTCAACAAATTGAATCGTTTAGAAACAACGAGGTTGCTTCAAGTTTTGGTGGTCTCTGGCTGACTTGGTCACAAGGCCAAGCCAACATTCAAGAGAACTACCAACGACAAACATTCGAAGACCTTTTGATTTGGCATGTCCAAACCGGAGTAGAAGCTTATCACGATGGTCGTTTCACTCTATCTGATATCACGATAATTGGTGATGCGGCCGTCAGTGCAGCCAATCAAGGTAGTGCGTTCAACTCGCTAGCCCGTTCAAGCATCGGCATTGACCTCTCTAATCCAAGTTATGAAAATTTTGATGTGGTTTTAGATGGAATTCGTGTTTCTGGACAGAATATTGGCTATGCTCAATCACGAAATGCCGGTGAAAACGGAACCGTACTACGAGACGCAGTATTTTCCAACTACGTAAATTTGCTATTCCTAGAAGATGACCACCAAGATCAGTTAACGACAGAAAACGTGTCTTTCCTAGAGTCCAATGTTCCAAGAATTGCAGACAGTTTTCCTGATACGG
>CAZKTR010000797.1:0-1669 GCA_964555525.1 uncultured Pirellulaceae bacterium | reverse complement strand
CCTCGCGACAAAGTAGAAAATGGGTCGCTCGAAAAGGTTGTGGGATAAGCTCTTAGCCCCATCGGTTCAGTTTGGAGTGAACACTGCCTTGTCACGGCAGAGATCGCCGGTTCAAGTCCGGCATGGGGCGCTTGATGTGCGGTACGCCAACGGCTGAGCGGTCGGTTTTAGGAACCGATGTTTGTGAGTTCGAATCTCACTCGCACAACTTTGTTGAAATGTTAAACGCGACCGCAGTCCGGTAGTTTCGTTTTTCGTATTTGGGTTGATAGCTCAGTGGCAGAGCGGGTACCTGTTAAGTACTTACGCGCGGGTTCGAGTCCCGCTCAGCCCTCTTAGGTGTTGAACGCGATTGTGTTCAACAAAATATTTGCCTTGCGGATGTGATGGATGCATGACTGTCTTCGAAACAGTTCGACGAGGTTCGATTCCTCGGTGGGGTACTGATAGAGGTGTTTGGACGTGGCGACAGTTGCCTCCGCCCTGTCTTACGCGCCGGTCGAACAACCTAGCTTTGAATTTACCAACCAATACCAATGTTCAAACAGCCCTTCATTTCCCGTTTCACCGATGGCGTGCGTAAGACCGGCTGGAAGCACCGTCGCCACCTTGCGGCTTTAGCCGCTTTATCTGCTATCGCAGTGATTGAATGGTGTTTTCGGGGCTTTTCTGAACCTCGAAAGAAACCAATTGTCCTCAATCACAAGTGGCTGAGCACTCCCATTTGTTTGCTTACCCACCGCCTAAAGTCAGATACTAAACGCTCAAGTACGTCAGATTCCTAAAAAAATAGTATCTGTGGCCCAAGAGTTCGGTGTCTTGGCTGACTTAGGTTTCCAAAATTGTTTATTTGTTAATATAATGGTGCACGTAGCTTAATTGGTAAAGCGCCTGATTGTGAGTCAGGATCATGCCGGTTCGAATCCGGTCGTACACCCTCGACGACGTTGACTTAAGGAGAATGAGACATGGTTTCACAAGTCCTCCAACGACCTACGCTGGTTCTGAACCGGAGTTGGCAACCCGTTAATGTAGCAACGGTTGCTCGTGCTTTGGTGATGGTCTGGAGCGACACCGCTCGAGTGGTTGATCCGAACGACTACCAGTTGTATGACTGGGATCACTGGTCGAATCTTGAGCCAACCGGTGATCAACCGTTCGTCCAGGCAGTGAGCCAGCGAATTCGAGTTCCAGAAGTCGTCACGTTGACGGAGTTCAATCGCTTGCCTTCAACGACGGTGGCGTTCAGTCGTCGCAATATCTTCAAGCGTGACCGAATGACTTGCCAGTATTGCAGCAAGAAACTTCGCAGTGAAGACGCGACTATCGACCACGTGGTACCTCGGTCCCACGGTGGTGGTTCCAGCTGGGAAAATTGTGTGTTGGCTTGTGTTCGGTGTAATCACTCGAAAGCTGACCGCACGCCCCAAATGGCTGGCATCAAGCTTTTGACAACGCCGAAGCAACCAAATTGGAATCCAATTTACAGTCAGTACTCGGTTCGCTACGAAAGTTGGTCCAAGTTCATTAGTGACGCCTATTGGAACGCGGAACTAGAAGACTGATTGGTAGTTTCCAAACGTGCGTTGAATGCACTAAGTAAAACAAAAACCCTGCAAGGTGATACCTTGCAGGGTTTTTTCGTAGTCACATTGAAGTCAATGTCACG
>CAZKTR010000796.1:0-1670 GCA_964555525.1 uncultured Pirellulaceae bacterium | reverse complement strand
CCAAACAAGAATCGGCTGTTTCGCCAAACCAGTCCGATGAAGTTCGAAGATGTGACCGATGCCGCCAAGCTGGATTCGGGGGATGCTTGGAGTGCCGGCGCGACCATGGCCGACATCGACAACGATGGTGATTTGGATATCTACATCTGTAATTTTGATACTCCTAACCACCTGTTCATTAACAATGGCGACGGTACGTTCACCGAAAAAGCCAAGCAGTTCGGTGTGGACTTCGTTGGTGCGGGACATACGCCAACGTTTTGCGATTACGATCGCGATGGCGATCTCGATTTCTATCTGATGACTTACTTCTACTACGATCCGCGTGGAAAAGTGGAGAGTCAAATCTCTGGCGTAATCGATGGGCGACCTTCTATCATGCCTGGTTTTGAAAAGTACTATGGCATCACCAAAATTCGGCCGGGGGCTCGGCCGGGAACCATTTCAATCGATCATGATGCGGTTGGCCAACCTGATCGCCTCGTGCGAAACAACGGCGATGGGACTTTCACAGAAGTCACCAAAGCAGCCGGTATCTATGGCGTTGGCAAAGGGAACTCGACGACCTGGTGGGACTATAACGAAGACGGTTGGCCCGATATCTATGTGGGGAATGATTTCCAGGATCCTGACCGGCTCTATCGCAATAATGGCGACGGTACATTCACAGACGTAATCAAAGCGATGGTTCCACATACAACTTGGTTTTCGATGGGCGCGGATTTTGGGGACCTCGATGGTGATGGAGCAATGGACTTTGCAATCGCAGACATGTCTGGCACGAGTCACTTCAGACAAAAAACCTCCATGGGAGCGATGAGTGACAAGGCTGAATTCCTCAACACCGCAGTTCCGCGACAATACATGCGGAACGCCGTGTATGTGAATAGTCGTGGCGGTCGATTTATGGAAGCTGCACAGCTTGCCGGACTAGCTAATTCCGACTGGACTTGGACGGTACGCTTGGAGGACTTTGACAACGACGGGCGGGTCGATGTGTTTTTCAGCAACGGCATGTCGCGCGATTTGAACGCCTCAGACAACAAAGAACTGGCGGTTGTTCACCCCGGCGAAACCGAATGGGATAAACACCTTCGTGCGAAAACGCCCGAGTTGCGGCAACAGAATCTCGCTTATCGCAACAAAGGAGAAATGAAGTTTGAGGACGTTAGCAAAGACTGGGGGCTAGATCATGTTGGTATGAGCTTCGCTTCGGCAACCGCAGATTTTGACCGCGATGGAGATTTGGACTTAGTGGTTTGCAACCTTAACGAACCCGTTAGCGTCTATCAAAATAATACTGTCGATGGAAACCGGGCCGTCATTCGTCTAAAGGGCCGATACAATAGCTGGGGTGTTGGTGCCAAGGTTACCATCGAAACAGAAACCGGAACGCAGGTTCGGCAGTTGACTCCCGTCCGTGGATACATGGCGTCGCATGAACCCGTCATTCACTTCGGCTTGGGCGATCAAAAGAAGATTAAAAAGTTGACGGTGGATTGGCCTAGTGGGCACGCTCAATCGTTTGACAACATCAAAGCCAATCATCGGCTAACAATCGTAGAGCCCGACGGTAAGGCATCGTCTATCAAGGCGCCCGCTCACAAGGCGATGTTCAAACGTAGCGCGGCACTTGCAGACGTTAAGCACAGTGAAATTCCCTACAACGA
>CAZKTR010000795.1:0-1674 GCA_964555525.1 uncultured Pirellulaceae bacterium | reverse complement strand
AGTATCTAATTAACTTCATCGTTTAGGTTCCTTCGAGTTTTTTATCGTGTTCGTTTAAGCTGGCCGGTGATCACCGGCCAGTTGTTTGATTAGTATTGTTTGGTTCAGTTAGTTTTGCGTGACGATGACGTTGTCAAAGTAGCAGTCAGCCAACGCATAGTAATACAGGCCTGGCGAGCCAGATTGATTCGGATGTGGATCTGTCTGAGTCATTGACCACTCTGCTGGTTCCTCTTCGCCACGCTTCCAGACTTTGCCGTATACGGTAGCCTGAGTGTCAGTCGTGTCGACTTTCATTTTCATCGTGTACCAGACTTCTGGATCAACAATAAACTTCTTCTCGACCCCCATCCGTTTGTGCGGCGCCCAAGATAGAAGCTCCATCTTGAAGTTGTTAGCTTTGATAATAAAGTTGTATCGATTGCAAGACAGTCCAACGCTTCCCATCTTCCGAGACTGCTCGAGCATCATCACGTCTGATTGGATGGTGTAGTTTTTCATGCCTTCGTGCCCCAAACCGATTTGGTGGCTCGGGCGGCTTTTCAAGCTTTTACCACCAGAAACCTTCATCACGGTGTTACCATCCAAGTCCACTGGTTTGATTTTGATAAAGGCTCGCATCCAAGTCGGTGGGACGGCGACCTTCGAAAGGCCCGTGAAATCCCAGCTCCACTTTTTAGCAGGGCTAAACATTCGCAGTCGAGCCGTTGCGGTTTTCCCGTCAACGGTGGTCGTGACGGTGCCAGCAAAATGCTTCTCAGTTGTCGGGGCGGTTAAGTTCGCTCCAGATGCCGTGAAGCCCGATAGTGATTCACTGATCGTCAAACTCTCAGCAGGCATCTTCTTGATGAACCGTCCGTTAGCATCGAAAGCATGTACGGTGTATTCAACGGACTTGCCGGCTTCCACAATCGTTTCGTAGGGGCGTAGTTGAATCGAAGCCACTTGGAAATTCGACTCGGTTTCGGCGGCCATCGGTTTTGGTTTGCTGACGATCGTCTGCTTGGAATCATCGTAGATGCAAATCGTGCGATCTCGAGTCACCAAAACAACTCGCCCTTCGGCTGTCGCTGGCGACGCGTAGATCTCGTCCTTGCCCGAGCCTTCTTTGGCGTTCAGGTTGACGTGAGATAGCTTTTCGCAGCCTTCACGCGATGGCTTTAAAATCCACATGTTGCCGTTGACTTCCGTTGCGTAGATCTTGCCGTCAGCGAAAATCGGTGATCCTTTACCCACGGTTCCCAAGTCAAAATTCCAAAGTTCTTCACCGGTTTTGACGTCGTAAGCGTGCAAGTTGCCAAGGTCCGCGACGACGTACAAAATGCCTTCGTGGGCAACCAAGGCAGTGTAGCCGGCTTTCAAGCCGTCTTTTCGCCATACGCTGTGAGTTTCAGTTACGTCTCCGGTGCCGGTCGCGTCAATGCATTGGACTCGGCCAAATTCCGTGTTGTCGATGTTGTCTTCCCCGTGAGACATCAGCACGTACTTGCCAGCCACGGCAGCGGTGGTGTTGAGTCCGCGGAGTGACATGCGGAATCCCCAGATCTTTTCACCAGTTCGAGCGTTGATCGAATAGACTCCGCCATCGCAGTTGCCACCAATCAATTGACGCTTGCCGTCAATGACTGAAACAACAGGTGCCGAGTAGTTGGTGTCTTTGGGCTTGCCGCCAGG
>CAZKTR010000794.1:0-1675 GCA_964555525.1 uncultured Pirellulaceae bacterium | reverse complement strand
ACCGAATCGCGGTCTCGCCTGCGCCGTATGCTAATCGGCAATAGGATTCGCCACAACGAAGTTGCCTTTTGCTGTGATGTTGACGAACTAGGAACTACTCTGGTTTGGCTCCAACTGTCGAGCGCTACAAAACATTTGGCCAAGCACCAAGCAGCGAACCCGACTTGGTTGTCGTTTGCTCTGCGTCGATCCGCCTCAAGGGCATCCTCTTCAACCCATGCCCCAAGGATCGCCGGAAAAGGCTTGGAGGTTTCCGTTGGCACCGACTCCGGCAGGATCTCGCTTGTTTTCCGAAAGATGAATTTGACCGCACCGAACAACGCAATCGCCTGCCACGGTAGCCCTTTCAAGAAGTTCCAACTCAACAACCCCAGCACACCGCGGTTTTGAAAGCTGGTGGCATCCAATTCTACCAACCCCGTTTCGGCAAGATTGCCAGCGATCAAGTTGTTATAAACCATCAACCAGTCGTTGATCAAACCAATGCTGGCTACGCCGTCGCTGGCTGCGTGATGTGAATGGAAACGGACTTCTGAAACCGTATCGCCGACAGATTTAGATTCCGAAAAATTAACAAGGGTTAAAAAATACGAGACATAATCTCGATCGGTTTCACCAGCAGCGATACCACTTACTTGCTCGGTCTCACGAAGCTCAAGCGACCGAAACACTCTTTCACCGTCCAGTTGCTGATCCTCAAGTGGCCGCCAACACCAACGACCACCGATTAGTTTTGGTTCCATCGAAGCCAGCGGCTGTCGCCGAAGTGCGACTGCGAGCGACTGTCTGGCAACCTCAGGGTCGATGCGAGTGGTGAATCGCAGCGTCGCAAAAACGAAATTTGGAAACTGCGGATTGCGATCAAACCAGTGGAGCTTCTCCATGCTGGTCATACGCAGCGAGCGATCAGAGTACGAAGCGGTAGAATTGGCGGAGTTCGTCAAAGCACTTCGTGTTGAAGAGATCAAGGAAAGCTGAGATAAAAACTGCATACAAGCTCGAAGCGCGAGCGAGTGCATCGTTCAATTTCCGTGGAAATGCACTTACTTGCGCCGCGAGCTTGTATTTTAGAAATACTAGTGCGAAGTACTTCCACTGCCGGCGGCAGCAGCAGGCTTGACCATCGGAGTATCAGGCAGGGCTTTAATCTTGATCTTCTGGAACCAAACCTCGTCGCCGTGATCTTGGAAAGCGATATGCCCTTTGGATTGCGATGCAAAACGCTTCCAGTCTTTGAACTTACTAGCCGCCACATGCTTTTTCCAGTCATCGCTGCTGGTGTCCGCTTCTGCTACCAAAACATCGTTTAAGTAGTGTTGGATCTTTGTTCCGTTGCACACGATCCTAGCTTTGTTCCACTCGCCTACTTTCTTTTTCGGATAGGCCTTGGGGGGATACAACGCGTAAATCGAACCGGCAGAGGTTAACTTGCTTTTGCCATCTTTGTGTCCGTCGTTGTCCAGCACCTGATATTCGATGCCGGTCTTATAAGCCGCGCTGTCACCGAGGCCGACGTGGTAGAAGACACCGCTGTTGCCAGCTTCAGAAACCTTCCACTCGAAGCGCAAATCAAAATTCTGGTACGACTTTTTGGTCATGATGTCGTCACCACGCTTCACACCGTCAATGCGAAGGACATTGTCCGTGACCGTCCAAGCGGAGCTAATCTTGTCTT
>CAZKTR010000793.1:0-1677 GCA_964555525.1 uncultured Pirellulaceae bacterium | reverse complement strand
CTTCGTCTGGAGTAAACCCTTCGGTCAGGAACAGTGACAACAAGCCGTCGAGTGATAAGTCATCGTTAACCGTGAGCACGTCGAACAGACCTGCCGAAGTCCCGCCAATTTCAAACTGACTATCGGTAGTCGCATCAAAGGCCACATTCGCATCCAGAATCAAGTTGCCGATCGAATCATCACCAGCAGTAATCAACCCTGCATGCTGAATATCTCCTCCGGTAGCAGTGATGGTTCCGTCACCAACAAGCGTCGCGGTAGATGACCCAGTCAAATCACCGACAACTTGCAACGTCGCACCATTGCTTACTTGCAACGTCCCATCGTTATCAAAATCGGCACCGGCAACATCGACTGTAAGTTGGGCAGTCGCATTGTTGGCCAAGATCGTACCATTATTGATGATATTGGTGGTATTGCGACCGATATTTCCAACGCCTTGGATCGTCTGGTCGCCGATCGTCAACGTTTGAGTTCCACTGATGACATCATTGATACCGGCGTTGCCACCACTGAGAGTCACCGTACCGCCACCAGTTAGCGTCGCCCCGCCAGCGGCAACTTCCAGATCCGTTTGGTTGACGGTCGAAACAATCTGAATTGAACCGGTGTTGTTGATCGTACCCGAAATCCCAGTGTCACTGTTGTTGTCGGCCACTAGTGAGCCGTTAAGCGTGAGGTCTTCGAGAAAGGCATTTTGACTAACGCCAACACGAAATTGTCCGGTCCCATCGGTGCTCAGAACCCCACCCACAATATCAGCATTGTTAGTCAACAGTACCTCAGAACCGTTCAGTGCTTCGATCGTTCCACCTGCATTGGCAAAGTCCCCCGCTCCAGCATCGCGCAGTTCCAAAATTCCCCCGTTAGAAGCCCTCAGCGTTCCACTATTGATAAAGCTACCGGAGGCGTCGACTAATAACGTTCCAGCTTCCACGTTAGCATCGATCAGCCCGTTGGCTTGGTTCACGAAATTGGTGGTATTGCGACCGATATTTCCAACGCCTTGGATCGTCTGGTCGCCGATCGTCAACGTTTGAGTTCCACTGATGACATCATTGATACCGGCGTTGCCACCACTGAGAGTCACCGTACCGCCACCAGTTAGCGTCGCCCCGCCAGCGGCAACTTCCAGATCCGTTTGGTTGACGGTCGAAACAATCTGAATTGAACCGGTGTTGTTGATCGTACCCGAAATCCCAGTGTCACTGTTGTTGTCGGCCACTAGTGAGCCGTTAAGCGTGAGGTCTTCGAGAAAGGCATTTTGACTAACGCCAACACGAAATTGTCCGGTCCCATCGGTGCTCAGAACCCCATCCACAATCTCAGCATTGGTAGTCAGTAGTACCTCTGAACCGTTCAGTGCTTCGATTGTTCCATCGGCATTGGCAAAGTCAGTATCGCGCAGTTCCAAAATTCCCCCGCCAGAAGCGCTGAGCGTTCCGTTGTTGGTAAAGCTATTGCCGGCGTCGATTACTAACGTTCCCCCGTCCACGTTAGCATCGATCAGTCCTTCAGTTTGGTTCACGAAATTGGTGGTATTGCGACCGATATTTCCAACGCCTTGGATCGTCTGGTCGCCGATCGTCAACGTTTGAGTTCCACTGATGACATCATTGATACCGGCGTTGCCACCACTGAGAGTCACGATGCCGCCACCGGTTAATGTTACATTAG
>CAZKTR010000792.1:0-1678 GCA_964555525.1 uncultured Pirellulaceae bacterium | reverse complement strand
GGACAGGCAAGACAGCTCACAGCACCCAGCAACATGAAACGAGGTGCAGGCAGTAGCACCTGATACGCCGCTTGTGGAAACACACAGCGAAACCGCCCGCCGTGGCGAGCGGAAAGGAGCACCACCAGCAGAAAGGCCGGTGTGTAGCAAACAGTGAACATCCAAGGCTGCGCCTGCATCACAGAGCCCTCGGGGGAAGAGAAGAGATCCACAGGGGCGCAGAGGTGGAGATGGCATAGCCTGCACAGCAGCGCCAGGGGAGCAGGTAGTGGATGGCAGGCCAGCCGTTGGATGGGACACAGCTTGCAGTGGACGATGTAGCGACTGAGGCGACTCGAAGGGTGCAGATTGGGACTCGGCCTTTCCAATCCATGGCTGCTCAGGTGTTGTGGCATGCAGCGGCTGCCTGTATAAATGCTGCACTCGAGCACCGTGCCCAACATCTTGCGTGACAAAGCAGTGATTATGGATCAGAGGGATTCAGACGGTATTTGTGGATCGAGTGGATGGGAGTACCGTCTTACTCTCATCTAGTAAAACCCGTGTGCAACAAGTTCAGGAAACCCCATGCACAGTGGGTGTCAGGAATTCTGCAGACACTCGGCATGCCTATGCATGTTGAGGCCTCGTGCAAAAAATTGCGCAGGATGTATCGAGCGAGCTTTACAACAACGGTTTGCTGTACACCAGCGTTTCACCTGTGTGCAGTGGCGTTCTTGTTCACAGCAGCTTGTTCACTCGAACCAACTCCTGATCATGTGCGCAGCTTGAGCACGGCTCTGACGGACCCGCCAGGATTGCTGCAACAAGGTCAGCATGGCAGTTACTTGTAGCGCAGCTTGAGATGACAAGACGTCATCACACCATGGAGAGGTATGGTACAAGTCCTGCAACCCCGTGTTCAAACTGTCTGTCCTGCACGACTGCCTATGTAGGCTCATGCCACAAGCACGCATGTATGATGATATTTTGTGCTTCCTCCGCATACTGACCACCGTTGTGAGGCCGGGTTTGCGGTCGAATACCGCGCAGAACGTGCGGGCAGAACCACCTGGTGTCGATCACGCTTACCACCATTGAAAAGGCCGTCGGTCTATAAACCAAGATGATTCCGTTCTAGTCTCATTGGCGAATGTGTTCTTCCATGCACATCGTGCACCAACCAAACCTCGTTGTGTGCAGAACGGAGAGTACATGGGATGCGTTTATCAGCGCAGAGCAGAAGCACTGGTACGTCAACCACGAATCACATATTCCTCGGCGATTAGCTCTGTCTGCAGTGGCTGCAGTGTTGCAGATGCTCGTTCTGTGGACAGTCTGGAACACGTTCTCTGACTTTCGTCCTCTAGGCATCGAGAAACAGTGCCTTGTTAGCATCCAAATTCTGTATATATGGTTGCTTCGTTTGTGTGCGGTGATACGCAACGGTCTGCTCAGTACGGATTGGTTCGGCGCACGCAGAGGTTCCACCGCAGCGGGTGATGTGCACGTACACAGCTCTTACTCCGCAAAGATCAATACAATGACGCCCACAGTCTTGCATCTGTTGCGAAACTTCGCTTTTCAGTCACCTGCGTGGCGCCTGTGGTGATGCATGATCGTCGAGTCGAATGTGAACAACAAGCTTCGCTTGAAGTCAACAGGCCTCAGAAACATGGAAGGGACGAAGCACATGTAC
>CAZKTR010000791.1:0-1684 GCA_964555525.1 uncultured Pirellulaceae bacterium | reverse complement strand
CCAAAGCTTGTAAGGCAGTCGTTGGACCGGTCAACTGGAATTGGCCTGGGGTGCCTACTTCACCAAGGACATAGATGAATCGAGGTGAGATTTCTTGCAGGATCGGTGTGACTTCGATGCCGCCAAGTCGCAAACGGTAGCGAGCGTTGACTTCTCGACCGATTTCTTCGAGCGTCAAGCCGACCGCTGGCACACTGCCAACACCTGGAAGCTGGATCGTGCCGTCAGGAGAAACGGTTGTTTCGCGAGCCTGACCACCTTGGCCTTGGCGAGCGTCAACACTGTCGATGATGTCGCTTAGTGGCGTATCACCCGATCGAACTTGAACCACGATGTTTGGTTCGCGAACGTACTCGGTGTAACGATCGTTAAGTTCGCGTTGCAAGCCTTCGACTGTTTTGCCGGCACACATAACTTGGCCGATCAAAGAGAACGTTGTTTTTCCGTCGCTGCGGATAATCAAGTCGATTTGATTCAACGATTCATCGATTGCTGACGAAACTTCGATCGTGTCACCAACGTACAGCTGGTATGGGTAAAGTGATTTTTCACGTGTGCGGATGTAAACGAATTCCAATTCGTCGCCTACTCGCAAACGATACTGTCCGACGTGTGGTGTGCGGTGAGGTCCAATCCATTCGCCGTAGCCAAACTCTTCAAAAGGAACGTCGCCGCCAGCGCGCCATCTTGGCTCTAAATTACCGAAGCGACGAGTTGAATCGTCGACTCCTGCAAGTGGTTTGCCGCGTTGCCCGAAGCCCAATTGATTAATTAGTCCAACAGGTTGGCTGGCAACACCACAGCTGCCGTCGCAGCCGCCTTGGCAACCACATTGCTGGGGGGCTGCGTGCCCGAATCCTTGACAAAGTTGGATGCCATCGGTTTCTTGGCCGACTTGATAGTCTGCTGACACGACCTGACTTGCGTCATCGGGAACCAGTTCCGATTGATCGGTTTTACTGGTTTGTTGTGTTGGCAAAACTGAGACGCAAACAACGCCAGTGATGACTGCGATTGCCAGTGTGATTGCAATTTTGATGGACTGTTTCATTTTTAAAACCGTGATCAGCGTTGAGATTCGGAGTAATGGTTTGGTGGGTAGCTTCGACGTCGGCAAGTCAGGCTTTCGAAGGGTTTGGTTGGTTTTCAATCCCTCGAGACACCTGCATGAAGATTTAAAAGATACCTTTGAGCTTGTCTTTGATTGTCTTGATAGCGCCTGGCTTGGCAGGAGCGGCTACCGGTTTTTGTTGTGGGAGCGATGGAAGTTGTGCAACTCGCTGGTGATTGAGCTCGATCGGAGCTTCTTGATTGAAGACTTCGACCGGTTTCCATTGAATATTTGAGTTGCCATTTGGAGCGGGGCTGTTGGCCAGTATTTGCACTTCAGTAGCTGCCTGATCGGCAAAGTTTGTTTCGCCTAAACGTCGATGAGTTTCTGCTAGGTTTTGCCATGTGCGAATGGTCGGTTGGGACATTAAGCTACGCTCAAACAACAGTTTTGATTGCTCAAGGCGACCGCTGCGAGCCAGTAAAACGCCCAGTTCATTGGCACTTCGGTGGTGTTGGTTGTCGCTGAGCAGAGCGGCTTGGTGGTAGACCACTGACTGGGCGGTCTCATAGGGTCCCAAGACTTTCTGATTGCGATTGAGGAAAGTATGAAGCTTGCCCATGCAGTAGAACA
>CAZKTR010000790.1:0-1694 GCA_964555525.1 uncultured Pirellulaceae bacterium | reverse complement strand
AGCCATATCGGAGATTGCGTTTTGACGCTCCCGATGCTCGATCGTATTAAGCAGATCTACCCCACCAGTAAAATCGTTTGGGCGGTTGAATCACCGACGCAACAGCTGCTCAGCTTGGTGCCCGAAATCGATCACATCGTCAAAGTGCCGAAAAGTTGGATGAGCAATTGGCGTCATTGGAGGGATTTGCGTAAAGAACTCCTGAACCACAAAATTGACATCGCCATTGACCCGCAGGGTATCACCAAGAGTGCCGCGTTGGCTTGGATCAGCGGTGCCAAAAAACGCGTTGGGCTCCAAGGCCGTTGGGGACGTGAACTTTCGACATGGCTAAATAACAAACTGAAGGAAACCAAATCATTGCACATCGTCGATCGTAGCGTTGAACTTGTTAACGCAATGGCCAGCGCCGACCAAAACGAGTTTCAACAGGAATTTGATTTCAAGTTACCCGTCTGCCCCGATAGCCAAACGAAGATCAATCAATGGCTTGCTGAAACTCGAAACGGTGGCTTTGAAACGGAATCGTTTGTTTTGATCAATCCGGGCGGTAGCTGGGCGTCCAAGCGTTGGGAAGTCGACCGATTCGGTGAACTAGCTGCTGAGATCAAAAATCAATTCGGTTTGCCAAGTGTGATCGTTTGGGCTGGTGATGAAGAACAAAGAATGGCAAGTCAGATTGTTGTTGGTTCTAACGGGTCGGCCGTCATGGCTTGCCCTACGACGTTGCGCGAACTGGCAGCATTAGCCGAGCGAGCGAGCTTCTTTGTCGGCAGCGATACAGGGCCAATGCATATCGCTGCTGCAGTTGGCACGCCGTGTGTAGGTCTGTACGGCACGACTCGCCCGGAAGAATCGGGAGCATACGGCGATCAACACCAAGCGGTCCAAAAATGGTATCAAGCCGGTTCTTGCCGCCAGCGGCGAAGCGCTGCCAACGATGCGATGCGAGACATTACCGTAGCGGACGTGATCGAAGCTTGCCGTAAATTGCACACGAAGTCGATGGGTGTAACCGCTGCCGTCGACAAGGTGGCGTAGCGTGGGATCAAAGAAAAAACCAGTCGACAAGACGACTGCTTCTGAGAACGTATTGCCCAACCGACTTTGGCAGCCAAAAGTTTTCATGCAAGCTTTTGGCGCTTACGTGCTGCTGTGGTTTTCGTTTCCTCCGGTCGGCTGGTCACCACTGGCTTGGGTGGCTCTCGTTCCGCTGATTGGGCTTGTCTTAGTGCCCTCTCCCCTGCCCGGTCGGCCCTATTGGAAACTCTACGCCGCTGGGTTGCTATATTGGCTAGCGACGTTTTACTTTGTACCCATTCCTCATCCAGCACTCTGGGTCGGTTGGGCGGCGGTAAGTTTGTACATGGCGGTTTACACGCCGCTGACGATCGCGGCGAGCCGTTTGTTGGTTCATCGTTGGAAAGTTCCGCCCGCGGTCGCGGTGCCGATCGTTTGGATGGGCGTCGAGTGGATTCGATGTCATTTTGCGACCGGAATGGGCATGGTTTGCTTATCTCATTCGCAAGCGAAGTTTCCCGTGTTCATTCAACTGGCCAGTGTCAGCGGCGCTTATGCAGTGACGTTTGTAATGGTGATGTTCGCGACCTGTTTGGCGATCGCGTGGCGCCGATGGCGAAACCTAAACAACTGGATCGTCGGGATACCGTCAGGCAAACGCGGCATGAACTGGC
>CAZKTR010000789.1:0-1697 GCA_964555525.1 uncultured Pirellulaceae bacterium | reverse complement strand
TTGATCTCGCTGACGATCGGTTCAGCAATCTCAGCGACAGTGGGATCAAACGTTAGCCCGTCGAAGAATTGATCGAGTTCTTTGATCGATAGGTTCAGCAGTTGCCCGATATGGTGATCGTTAATAAAAACCGAGCGAGCCAGTCGTGAAACACGAGCCCCATCGCATTCGCGGCAATCGATCTCGTCTTGCATCGCCTCCAGTTCAAACTGACGTTCCTCCGAACCCGTGGTGGCGAGTTCTTTTTCCAGCACCAGCGACAGGCCCGGCGCCGCTTTGTCATATTGGTGCATGAATCGTTCGAACTGTTGGTCCGACAACTCGCTCAATGGTGTATCTAAGTCTGCGTCGATCGCCTGCAGGATTGGTTTAAGTGAAGCGGTTAGTTTTGTTCGTTGGGTTTTGGGCAGTGACTCCCAAGCGATCACCGCACCGCCGTTGACCGACAAGCTTCGATTGACAACCGAAGCGGGATCAAACTGAATGAACGATCCCAAGCCAAAACAATTCTCACAAGCTCCAAGCGGACTGTTGAAGCTAAAGGTCCGCGGTTGAATCTCGGCGTAGTTAACGTCACACTCGCGGCAAGAAAATTTGGTCGAATAAAGTTTGTCCTGCCAGTCGGTTGAACCGCTCTCCAACCAACAGCAAACCACTTGCCCGTCGCTACTGATTCGGACTGCGTTATCGATCGCTTCTAACAAACGATCTTCGATGCCTTCTCGGACGATGATTCGATCGGTGACGGCTTCGATCGTATGAGGTTGTTTTGGGTCGAGCACCGGTAGTTGATCGATGTCGTGGATCTGACCATCGACTCGCACGCGAACGAGGCCTTCTTTGCGAATGGTCTTGAAGGTATCTTGGTGGGCTCCAGTTTGTTGCAGTGCCAGTGGGGAAAGGACCATCACTTTGGCTCGTTCGGGTAGTTCAACAATGCGATCACGAATCTCGAGGGGAGTTTGTTGTTGGATCAAACTTCCGCAGCCCCAACAATGAATCTCGCCAACACGTGCCATGAGCAACCGCAAGAAATCATAAACCTCCGTGATCGTACCCACGGTGCTGCGGCGATTGGAGCGACGTCGCAGTTGCTCGATCGCGAGTGTCGGTTGAAGGCCGTCGATGCGATCGACATCCGCACGAGGCAGCTGCGAGAAGAACTGTCGTGAGTATAGTGATAGGCTTTCGATGTATTGCCGCTGTCCTTCGGCAAATAGTGTATCGATGGCAAGGCTGCTCTTTCCGCTGCCGCTGAGGCCGGTGATCGCGACGATTTGTTGCCGCGGGATTTGCAGAGAAATGTTTTTTAGGTTGTGCGTGCGGGCACCGGTGATCTGGATGAAACTGGAGGACGTCGCCTGATCGGCCACTGGCGAAGGAGTATTACTCATTGGCCGCACCTTGGACGGTCAGCACCAGGCGACGTTGGCCACCACGGTTGCGATGTTCGCACAGGTAAATGCCTTGCCAAGTTCCCAGTTGCAAGCTGCCGTCGGCGATCGGCACCGAGACGCTTGATCCAAACAGGGAGGCCTTCACGTGGGCAGGCATGTCGTCAGGGCCCTCACAAGTGTGAATAAACGGAGAGTCCTCCGGGCAGAGCCGGTTCGCGGCGGTTTCTAGGTCCACTTGCACGTCGGGGTCTGCGTTCTCGTTGATCGTAAGGCCAGCGGAGGTATGTTGGATGAAAACGT
>CAZKTR010000788.1:0-1700 GCA_964555525.1 uncultured Pirellulaceae bacterium | reverse complement strand
GCGAGGTCTTTTTTAAGAGCAGTGAGGTCGAGTTTTTTGTATTCGTCGGCGTAGACAAAATTGGCGCCCATGGGATTTGCTTTGAGCGAGTTTTGGTGAAGGACCGCAAGATTTAGTTGGTTCGGCCACCAGTCACGGCTCGTGTAGTGTTTTTGTGAGCTGGTCGTTTCGGTTTCGGTGGTTGTTTTTGTGGCGACGGCTTCGGTGATGTTGCCGGGAGCTGACACGCCGTAGGTTTTTCCGGTGACCGGGCAAGTGCCAGCGCCCATGTGGCCATGAGGAGCAGCCACGGCAGTGGTTTTATTGGTGGCTGGGCTGGGAGCCGACTGAGCCTGCACGTAATTGTTGCTCAATAGCAATGAGCCAACAGCAAGTGTTAGTAAGCCGACTTTGCGGAAACCTCGCTTTTTGTTTAGCCAAGTAACTCGATTGCCGGCCAAGTTTTGATGGTGGTTAGATAACATTCGTCTCTCCTAATACTCTTAGAATTGCGGATTGAAATCCGCTTCGGTTGATTTGATTTGTTGGTAGCCATCACTGGCGGGTGAATTAGCATTCACTGGCAGCTTTTTTACATTCGGGGCAAGTACCCCAGTAGATGACTTCCGCTTCATCGATCGTGAAGCCTGCATCGTTGGAAGCGGTGAGGCATGGTTTATGACCGGTCGCGCAATCGACGTCGGCAGTTTTTCCGCAACTGCGACAGATCACGTGATGGTGGTTGTCACCGACTCGGTCTTCGTACAACGCCGAGGATCCAGCTGGTTGAATGCGTCGGATTAAGCCTTTGTCCGATAGCGTTGACAACGCGTCGTAAACCGCTTGTCGTGACACAGTGCCGATCGCAGACCGGACTTCGGCGATCACTTGGTCGGCGGTCGAGTGTGGTTTGGAAGAGACGGCTTTCATGACCGCAATCCGTTGAGCGGTCACTTGAAGGCCGTTTTCACGGAGCAATTTAGTGGGGTCGGTTTTCATATCTGGCGATTCTATAATTATTCTGGACTGTGTCAAGTATCGGTTTGTGTCCACAATTGGTTTTGGGCTAATTTACCTTGAGTAGACCTGTTTGCTTTTGGCGGTCGCAACGCCCTTATATTCCCTACAGCCCTGACGAGGACGCGGATTTAGCGCAGTTTTCGACAGCAAAAACGGTCGGGTTTCTGAAAGGAACCAACGGAAACCTATTGTCTTACAACCATAACTTTAAACAAAAACGTTCATTAACACTGATAGAGCAAGCCATCATGTCGAACGAACTTCAATCGATGAAATACATGCCAGCTGAATTTCTGGCGTCAATTTCTCAGCCGCAAGTTGCGGGAGTAAGTCCCGAGAATCAGTCACCTTACGCCGCCACGGTTAGCCCTGTTGGGCAAATTGGTGCCCATGTCGAAGAGGGGCGTTGGACCGGTGTGATGTCGTTTATTGCCGGTTTTTTATCCTTTGCCGGAGGCATTGGGATCATCCAAGGGCTGTGGGCTCTGTATGGGCTTGTCAATCTGGAAAGCCAGATCGAAACGATGACCGAGCTGTCTCGTCGCATGCCAGAGTTGAAAGATACGCTGGCGGTGATGGAGGCTCAAATGGCTAACTGGAACTTAATGCTGGTCAGTATTGTGATTGGCTTGATTGTCTCGGTTGGATTTATTTTTAGTTCGTACATGTACAAGAATCGTAAAGAGAATGGGCACATGCTA
>CAZKTR010000787.1:0-1701 GCA_964555525.1 uncultured Pirellulaceae bacterium | reverse complement strand
GAGCTTCTTGGCGAACTTCACGCCGACTCGCTTCCGGTGCCGCTTCAACTTCCGCTGCCGCTCCAGCTTCGGTCTCAACCGCAGCTGCGATTTCTGCTTCAACTTCCGCATCGACTGGGGCTCCAGCGTCCACTGCTGCAGCAATTTCAGCCGCTGCATCTTCACCGACTTCCACCTCAACGCCACCAATCACAACCACGGTGCCGTCAATCGACAAGTTACTAGTGTCAAACTGAACCTGGTCCGATTGAACGGAAGTGAAGCTGCCACTGGAGGCACCAAAGTCGATCAAGTCAAATGACTGACCAGCTTCTGGAACAAAACCTTCCTCGAACCGAACGTTGAGTGTTCCGCCGAATGTCACATCGCCTTCGGTGTCAATCTGTTCTACTTGATCGACGCCTGCGATGTCCAGATAAACAACACTTTCGTCAGTCAGGACAACATCGCCCGATGACAGATCAATCTCTCCATCGATAGTACCTGAGTTGATCAGGTCGCCATCAAAATGAACACCGTCTTCAACCAAAACGGCTGCTGCAGCCTCCGAAGTGATCGTTCCACTGTTGACGATGTCTCCATCGAATGTTGTGGCACCATCAGCACTGTTGAATAGGCGGACGCCAGCGTCGAGCTCAGTGTCGCCCGCTCCGAAGATCTCACCACTGTTGGTGATCGAGGCGGATTGAACATCTCCAGCTTCGGAACCGACTTGAACCGAGACGCCAGAACCAGCACCCGATCGAGCATCAATTCGACCTGAATTATTGATCTCAAAGTTGTCGGCAGTACCGTCCGCATAAACCGTACCGTTACGCTGACGGTCGGTTGCTTCGACAAGCCCAGAGTTGTTAAAGACCAAGCCCTCTCCGTCGATGTTGACGGCGCGACTGTCAGACGAAATGAGGCCCGAGTTTTCAACCACGCCACCCGTGTGATCACCGGTTCCAAAATAGACTCCATTCTGGACTCCGGTAATCGCTCCAGAGTTCTCAAGTGTCCCTTGGAAATCGACTCCATTGACTGCACGGAAACCACCGACGGTTCCATTGGCTCCTTCGGAGCTAACGAGGCCCGAGTTGTCGATCGTGCCAGTAAACAATCCAGTCGTTGAACCATCCAACGCTCCATCGACTCGGGTTCGTTCGAGACGAATACCATCTCCAGCACCCGTCAACCCTGCTGCAGCGTCACCTCTTCCGAGGATTGCCCCCGAATTGTCAATCGTGAAATCATTGCCACCTTCCGATAGCTCAGCAGAGAATGCGGCGCCTTCGAGGCCGTAACCAGCGTCAATCAATCCGTCGTTGTTAAGCGTGAAGTCTTGAGCAGTCGAGTCGGCGTAGACAGTACCGTTGCGTTGATCATCGGTTCCGATGATTTGCCCGGTATTGTTAACTTCCAGACCTGTACCGTCGATGTTAAACGCTCGGCTGTCTGATGAAATCGTACCACTGTTGTTAACGACACCGCCAACATTGTTTCCACCACCGGCTGGTGTCGCGTTACCAAAGTAAACACCGTTCTGAGTACCCGAAATTGTTCCGGTATTGTTCAATTCGCCTTGGAAATCAACACCGTTAACGGCTCGGAAACCGGCGACGGTTCCGTTGGCGCCTTCGGAGTCAATCAAGCCGTTGTTGTTAATCGTGCCATCGAACAGACCTGTTGTCGTTCCGTCCAGAGCACCGTCAACGCGAG
>CAZKTR010000786.1:0-1702 GCA_964555525.1 uncultured Pirellulaceae bacterium | reverse complement strand
AGCTGCTTCATCGCTGCAATAGACGACAAATCGAAACTATCGTCAGCAACAGCAAATGAAAGGTCGACAATCGATTTGCTTTTAGAAATCCCAAGCAACTCTTTCTGGGTTACTGTTGACTCGTCTAGCTTCAAGATAACAAGGCGAGGAAGAGCCCCCAACACCTCGGCACCGGTTTGATGGTGAGTTAAATCCCAGAATTCGAAACGTTCGAGGTTCACTAACTTGCTAAACCCAGACAAATCTTCAAGCCCGCTTCGTTCAAAGGAAACGCTCTCCAATTCAAGAAATCCAAAAATAGGCTCGTAGCCATTAGCGATAGGATCAATTCCATTGATCTTCAATTTTTTTAATTTTACAAATTCTTTGATAGTCTCAATGGTGACTGGCCACCCCGCCTCGAGATCAACCTCAATAACATCGAGCACTGCGTGCACTCCAAGCTTATCAATCGTTTCATTTTCGGCTTTTGACAGGGAGTCCGCCGACGTGAGGCGATAGCGAAGGCCACAACCATCGAGCTGCTCACAAATTTGTTGTTGGTTTTCTGTAGGCATTGAATGTTTATTGAAGTATCTACGTTGGTTGCCGCTAAGCGGGATAACGTTTTAGTTAACCGAGTGCCGTGATTAGATCATCCATCCCATTGCCCGAAGCACGGCACTTCGGTTCAACGTGTTGTTATCACCTTTCTCGCGGAAATCAGGCTAGTTAGTGAAGTCTTCGGCGGGTAGACACCGCCCACAATAAAGCTAAGACTTGCACTACCGCCGTGCCGGGTTCAGGAACAGACTCTCCAACGACCAGGCTAGTCTGTTGATCGAAAAAATTCTCTGCAGTGCCGAAGAAACCAGGGAAGCCACGCCTTTGAGAATAGAGAAGTTGGCCCTCAGGATCTGCGGTTGGGGGAATGAAATCAATGCCAGCAGTGCTGCCGATTTGCTGATACCTCAGGCCAACCAAGTTGAATTCCGCTCCTACAAAGCAACCCTCCGATAGACAAGGAAATAAATCAGCATCCACCGACAAGTCGGTGCTGCCGGGTGAATTACTTACCTCTGCAAGAAAAGAACCTCCACCAGCCAATAGCGCATCGTCGGATAACAGCAGATTGATGTCACGGCCAAAATCTGGAGAGCCAAACCCAATGTTATCGCCACCGGCAATCTGATCGGTGTAAAGAGTAAATTGATGGATAGGTGTAGAGGAATTGAAATTTCCCAATTGGTAACTTTCGTTCACACTCAGCCATGCCTCGCCAAAAAAAAGATCTTCCGTGAAACTAGGCTCCCCAAAAAAATCATTAACCTGACCTTGAAAATTAGACTCGCCCCCTAACGAATATCTTAACAAGAACATGTCACTGACTATTGCACCGCTAAACGACGTTTCGGTATATCGATATTGCTCAATCAAAGGCGTGAAAAAGTTAATCAAGCCGCCTCGGACCGGTGTTGTACAGTTACCCTGAGCGATACACTGCTGAATCGTCTCGGGAAAAACAGGCGTTGGAAGTTGTTGGGCAGTCACAGCAGCCCCAAGGTTGATGACAAATACTAAGACAATCGAAAACAGGAAATTACAATTAGGCATGTTATGCTCCTTAGGTGACGCTCTTTTTCGACATTATAGCACAAGGAGTGGTATTCGTTGGCGAATTCGAGTCCACTTCGCCATTCAATTGATTCCGCGTGATAACGGC
>CAZKTR010000785.1:0-1702 GCA_964555525.1 uncultured Pirellulaceae bacterium | reverse complement strand
AACGATCAATTTTCACAGCATCTGGAGAAAGTTCATGAATACAAGAAAGTGAAGAATAGCCAGTGCCAAAATCATCAATGGCAATCTTTAGACCTTCTCGTTGTAACGCCGAAAGCACGCTGGCGCTGCGTTCGGGGTTTTCCATAATCATGCTTTCAGTGACTTCGATTCTTAGGCTCGACGGTGGCACCCCAGTATCAGCAATGACATCTAATACCTGATCAACTAAGGAATGATTTTTGAGTTGCCGACTGGATAAGTTAACGCTAACTCGCAGGTCTTCGAACCGAGCGTCTGCTCTGCGCCAATCTGCCAACTGTTGGCAAGACTTGCGTAACACGATCATGCCAACTCGCTCGATCAACTCGCTCTCTTCGGCAATCGGAATGAACTCCGCTGGAGAGACTTTCCCTAGTCGTTCATGTGTCCAGCGAACCAGTGCTTCAAATCCAGCGACACGGCGACTGGTCGTTTCGATGATGGGTTGGAAGTGACACTTTAACTGATCATTTTCGACCGCGTGGCGGAGTTCATTTTCGAGATTCAGTCGTTTGGTAGCGTCGCGTTTCATTGCGGGATCGAATATGCGATAGCAAGATTTCCCTTGCTCTTTGGCCCGGTACATCGCCGTATCGGCGGCTTGAACGATTTCGTCGGCACAGACCATGCCGTCGCCGGCAAAGCTAACGCCAATGCTGACAGAGGCATATACTTCACGTCCGCAGCCGATTGAGATTGGTGTTCCGATACTGGCGATGATTCGTTCAGCGATGCTGGTTGGAGTCTGACGAGTATTATACCCTTCGATTACAATGCCAAACTCGTCGCCACCGAGTCGGCAAACAATCGATTCGGCTTCTCGCACGCAGCTTTCAAGCCGACGGGCAATCGACACCAGCAGGCGGTCGCCAGACTCGTGTCCCATGCTGTCGTTGACCAACTTGAAGTTGTCCAAGTCTAAATACAACAACGAGAAGTTGTAGTTTTTGTCACGTTTTTTGCGAGACACACATTGTTCCAGACGCTCACGAAACAGAACGCGATTGGGAAGACCCGTCAACGCGTCAGCAACTTTCGCCTCGGTAATGTCCGTCAACGAACCAGCAATTCGCTGAGCCATCCCATTGTCGTCGAACACCGCAAGACCTCGGCATAGTGTCCAACGGAAGCTTCCGTTTTCGTGACGCATTCGCATTTCCGTCTCAAACAGCGGCGTCACACCGATGAAGTGCTGTTTTAGCTCCTCCGTCACTCGGGGTAAATCTTCTTTGTGAATCCGTTGGAACCAGAAATCAGGGGTTGAGTTTTCAGTTTCTTCGATTGCTAAAATCGCAAACCAGCGAGGCGAGAAATAGATTTCGTTTTTTTGGAGATCCCAGTCCCACAGACCGTCGTTAGTTCCTTGAGCAACCAACGCATAACGTTCTTCGCTCTTGCGCAAATCGGCGCGAGATTTGGCAAACTGCAGGTGCATACTGATCCTTGCCATGGTAACAGCGGGATCGATTGGCTTGTTAATAAAATCATTGGCGCCGTTTTCAAACGCTTTAACGACTTGCTCCGTCTCGTCATTTGCCGTAACCATGATCACTGGCAAGTCTAACTCCGAACGCTGCCGGCGCAATGTTTTAAGGACATCAAACCCGTTCATCTCGGGCATGACGATGTCCAGTAAAATCAAATCGAACTCCGTGGCGACAAT
>CAZKTR010000784.1:0-1702 GCA_964555525.1 uncultured Pirellulaceae bacterium | reverse complement strand
CAAGGCATGTAGAGTGTTGGCATGACAGAGATTTTACAATACAAACGCATCAAGACATTTATTCTTAATGGCATCGTTGCTGGCGATTGGCAACCAGGTTCGCGTTTGCCGTCGGAGAATCAGCTTGCTGAGCAGTTTTCGTTAAGTCGAATGACCGTTAATCGCGCAATCAAGGAGCTCGAGTCTGACGGTGTTGTTAGTCGCGTGCAAGGGAAAGGCACTTTTGTCGCCCCGCCGAGGCCGCTGACTTCTGTGTTGAAAATCCAGCCCATCGACCAAGAGATTCTCGATCGTGGAAGTGCGTACTCCTGCGAGGTGGTAGCGGTAAAAGCCGTTTCGGCAACCGCAGGAGTTGCCCGGCAATTGAATATCGAAAAAGACACGAGAGTCTTCTTTTCCTCCATCGTGCATTTCGCAGACGAAGCGCCGATTCAATTGGAACAGCGGTGGATACTTCCATCACTGGCCCCGGAGTACCTTGACCAAGAGTTCTCCTCGACGACACCGCACGAGTACTTGATGAGCATTGCTCCTTTCACTCAGGGGGAACATAAAATCGAAGCCTGCATGCCGGGGACCCGGATTCAACGCCGCTTAAATCTATCACCGCAAGAACCTGCGTTACTGATTCACCGCAGAACTTGGGTGCAAGAAGTGCTTGTGACTTACGTCAAGCTCTACCACCCCGGCAACAGTTTCCAAATCACCAATCAACTTTCGCGTTAGACTTACACATGGCCACCGCCGATCACTCCAATCGTAAATCATCGCGAGTCGTCAAGGCGCCGACGGGGACCACGTTAACCTGTAAAAGCTGGCTAACCGAAGCTCCGTTGTACCGATCGGCTGGACGGTCCAGCAAGCCGCCGAAGCTCGCAAGGCGGATCCTGATTCGGTGATCAAAGCTGCGAAAGAGTCAATCGCCGTTCACGTCCAAGCGATGTTGGAATTTCAACAACAAGGAATTCCAACGTTTGACTACGGTAACAACATTCGTCAAGTCGCATTGGAAATGGGCGTCCAAAACGCGTTCGATTTCCCCGGCTTCGTGCCTGCTTATATTCGTCCACTTTTCTGCAAAGGAATCGGACCGTTTCGCTGGGCGACCCCGAAGATATCTATAAAACAGACGCAAAAGTCAAAGAGCTGATTCCAGACGACAAACATCTGCACAGCTTGCTGGATATGGCCCGTTGCAATTGGCTGCCAAAGAGGGCCTCGGTTTGATTAACGGCACGCAGGTTTCTACGGCACTCGCGCTGGTAGCACTTTACGAAACCGAAATGGTCTTTCGCGCGGCAATTCTGACCGGCACCATGTCGGTCGACGCCGCCAAAGGGAGTGACACGCCATTCGACCCCCGCATTCACGAAATCCGAAACCATCAGCCTCAGATCGACTGTGCAGCCATGTATCGTGAACTGCTGGCCGGCAGTGAAATCAGACGCTCGCATCTCGATTGCACGCGCGTTCAGGATCCTTACTCGCTTCGCTGCCAACCACAAGTCATGGGCGCTTGCTTGGAACAGATTCGACATGCCGCCGGCGTCCTGCTCCGCGAAGCGAATGCCGTCTCGGACAATCCGCTCGTGTTTTTCGACGACGGATCGATGCTCAGCGGTGGCAACTTTCACGCCGAACCGGTCGCGATGGCCGCAGACCAACTGGCGATCGCGATCGCTGAGATCGGTTCACTCTCCGA
>CAZKTR010000783.1:0-1705 GCA_964555525.1 uncultured Pirellulaceae bacterium | reverse complement strand
CATCAACGTCGATCACGATGACCTTCATCTCGTCACCGATCTGGCAAATGTCTTCGACACTATCGATGTAGCCATCCGACAATTCACTGATGTGACACAAACCATCACGACCCGGTAGGATTTCAACAAACGCACCGAAGTCTTTCACGCTACTAACAGTACCGTCGTAGATCTTGCCCACCTGAACCGTTGCGGTACAAGCTTCGACTTTCTTCAATGCAGCTTCGGCCAAATTACCATCGGCACCAGCGATTGTGACGCGACCGTCTTCAGAAACTTCTACAACGGTGTTGGTTTCTTCTTGGATCGCACGAATGTTCTTGCCACCTGGGCCGATCAACATGCCAATCTTCTCTGGATTGATATTGGTGACCAACAAGCGAGGAGCGTTCTCTGACAAGTTTGCTTCTGGGCGAGGCAATGTCTTGAGCATCGTACGCAGGATCTCGATTCGAGCGACACGCGACTGAGCCATGGCTTCTTTAAGCAACTCAAGGCTGATACCACGAATTTTCAGGTCCAACTGGATACCGGTAATGCCGTTTTGCGATCCAGCGACTTTGAAGTCCATGTCGCCGAAGTGATCTTCGCTGCCCAAAATGTCGGTCAACAACTGGTAGTCGTCGCCTTCTTTGACCATACCGACCGAGATACCAGCCACTGGGTTTTTAATTTTCACACCAGCAGCCATCAAACCAAGAGTCGTACCACAAACGGTTGCCATCGATGACGATCCGTTTGACTCAAGGATGTCCGAGACAATACGAATTGTGTACGGGAAATCATCCGCACCCGGCAATACAGGCTTGATCGAACGTTCGGCCAAAGCACCGTGACCAATTTCACGACGACCTGGACCACGAATTGGACGACACTCACCAACGCTAAAGCTTGGGAAGTTGTAATCCAACATGAACTTCTTGCTGTACTCATCCAACAAACCGTCCACACGTTGCTCGTCACGACCGGTACCCAAAGTAACGGTGATCAAAGCTTGAGTTTCACCACGCTGGAACAATGCTGAACCATGAACGCGAGGCAACATGTTGACTTCACACTCAATCGCACGCAACGTTTTGCCGTCACGGCCATCAGCGCGAACGCCTTTGAGGATTGAATCGCGGATGCACTTTTCTTCCAAATCGTGAATCGCAGTTTTCATGTCGCCCATGCTATAGGCATTGTCGGCTTCTGGATCCGGAATCATCTCCGCGATGATACGATCCTTTAGCTCGTTCTTGGCTGCACCACGATCGTGCTTGCCACCGATCGAAGTCGCTTTGGCGTATTCGTCGTAGTACTTTGTGATCAACTTCTCCAACAAACCGTTATCCGCAGGAGCCTCGAAAGGAGCCTTTTCGACGTTTGCTTTTGAGTACAACTCACGCATCAGGCCGATGACTTCTTTACAGATACCGAAACCGAACTCAAGCGCGTCCAGCATTTCCAATTCAGGAACTTCGCGACCGAAACCTTCGATCATGGTGATCGCTTCTTCAGTCGAAGAAATGATGATATCCATGTCGCTGTCTTCCAACTGATCGTGAGTTGGGAAGGCAACGAATTCACCATTAACGCGAGCCACTCGGCAAGACGCAACCGGCTCTTCAAACGGCATTGGCGAGATAAAGCAAGCCACGGCTGAGCCGTTCATGGCCAACACGTCACCATCGGTTTGCTTGTCACTTGAAAGCACAAAGTTCTG
>CAZKTR010000782.1:0-1708 GCA_964555525.1 uncultured Pirellulaceae bacterium | reverse complement strand
CGACACCCGGTTGATCGGGTTTACCCGCTGCCCAACCGGTGATTGTGTTTTGTAGCTGCTTGAAAACGTTCAAGTTGATTTCGTAGGCCGAACCGTATTCGGCCAACAAAGATTGCAATCCGTTTTCGTTGTAGTCGGCGTCGGTCAGCATCAAAACGGGCTTTTTCAATGTTAGGCTCAGGTCGATGACCGCTCGCCGCACCATTGCCTTGTCCCACTCAATCTCGCCACTGAGCCAAGGCGATTTGATGTCTTGTAATTCGGCAGCGGCCGCTTGGTCAAGAATGAACTCGGTGTTGGAGTGCCGCTGCAAAAACGTCGCCGGGATTGTTGGGGTCATTTCGCCTTGGACCGATCGCGCCACGATGCCGGCTTTGTTTTCGCCAAAGGCCAGCAGCAAGATCTTGCGAGCTTTCAAAATGGTTCCAACGCCCATCGTGATGGCTCGTCGAGGAACATTTTCGATACCAAAGAAATCGCTCGCCGCGTCGATGCAGGTTAAACGATCGAGCGTGATCAAGCGTGTTTGGCTTTCGGTGCCTGACCCCGGTTCGTTAAAGCCGATGTGTCCGGTGCGACCGATGCCCAAAACCTGAACGTCGATGCCGCCAACGGAATCGATTTTGGCTTCGTACTGGCGACACCAATCAGCGACTTGCTCCACCGCGATGGTGCCGTCAGGAATATGGATGTTCTCTTCGGCGATGTCTACGTGATCAAACAAATGTTCTCGCATGAAGCGGACGTAACTCTGCAAGCAGTCTGGCTGCATCGGGAAGTACTCGTCCAAGTTGAACGTGATCACGTTAGCCAGTGAGAGGCCTTCGTCGCGGTGTAGTCGCACCAATTCGCTGTAAACATTGACCGGCGTTGATCCGGTGGCGAGTCCAAGCACGCAGGTCTTGCCCGCGGCAGCCCGTTCTTTGATCAAGGCCGCGATTTCGGCGGCAACGGCTTGGCTGACTTGTTTCGAATCTTCGTACATTCGAAACGGGATCTTGCCGGTGCCGTGAAAGGCTTGCGGTAGTGCTGTTGAATTTGGATTATCCATTACACCATGCCCGCTTTGTTGCTGAGTGTCCATTGAGCTGGTTTCCTTAACGTTCTCAGTTGATCAAGAGCGATCTATTGAAACGAATTATCTGCCAGAAGCAATGGCTTGTTGGTGTTTAGAAGCAGTTATATGAAAGTCAGTTGGGGATGTGCCTTTAATGCGACGTTAGCGCACATCGACTTTTAGTGTTGGGCAATAAAAATGCCCCCTGTTGTCAGGGGGCGAGGGATTTTGTGTAACGTGCGGTTACAAGTTGATTGTATGTGAGTTCCGATTAGCGGTAATCATTTTCGATAAACGCTTCGTGGATCGACTGCGGTTGATAGTTAGTTGCTTGGGCTGGCAAAAAATCGTCGGCAGGTTCATGACTGTAGGGTTCGAGTTCCTCTTCCAATTCCGGAAGGCTCTGCTGCATCACTTCGGCGGCCAAGCTACGGTAGTCTTGGGCGCCGTTGGAATCGGGCGAGTACTGAAAGATCGATTCGCCATGACTGGGAGCTTCTGCCAAGCGAATGTTGCGGCGGATCCGAGTGTCAAAGCTATTGGCGCTGGCCCAGATCGAGTTGGCTTCGCGAGCGTCTTCAAAGAACATTTCGACGTCGTCAACCACTTCGTTGGCCAGTCGAGTTCCGGTGTCAAACATGCAGTAAATCA
>CAZKTR010000781.1:0-1708 GCA_964555525.1 uncultured Pirellulaceae bacterium | reverse complement strand
CACGTGCTCGGACGAGACGACATTGTCATCACCAGTCGCAATATCTACGGCGGAGCCTATCAACTGATCAACGACTGGTACGCCAAGCCTGGCAACTTGGACGTTGCCGTTGAAATGTTTGATGGCTATTCGGCCGACGAATTCTCCGCATGCCTTGAACGCACCAAAGAAAAGCACGCCGATCGACTCGCCAAAGGCCGTAAAATTTACGTTTACCTTGAATCGCCCTGCAATCCTCATGGCTACATTGTCAACGTGCCAACGATCTGCCGCCGAGCTCACGACGAAGGAATGACGGTAATCCTGGACGCGACCGTTGGTACTCCGTTCTTGCTCAAACCACTACAGCAAGAAGACCCCGCCGAACGACCTGACTATGTGATCCATAGCTACACAAAAGACATGAGCGGTTGTGGAGCAGTAATCGCGGGATGTGTCATCGGCGAAACCAAAAATATGTTTGCCCCCAAAGGCTACCAAGGCGAAGTCAATTGGGATCAAACGATGTTTTGGAACGTCTACTATGTCAAAGGAGCATTCTTAAACGCCGACGCCGCGTTCGAAGTCATGCAAGGCATGAAAACACTACCTGTGCGGATGCTTCGTAAATGCATCAACACACAAATCCTTGCACGTTTTCTTAACTCGCACCCCCAAATCACCGTCCACTGCAACTCCGTCGACGACAACGACAACGCCGAATTCCGACAGCGATACACGTACCTCGGTCTACCGGCGCCGCTATTCACGACCGACATGGGCGATATCCCGCCAGAGAACTTCAAACAATTCTTCGATTCCCTGTCGCCAACCTTCGGTCATATGATCAGCCTTGGGCAATCTAATACGATCGTCAGCTGTCCTTCGTTGACCACCCACTCCGAACTGAGTGAAGATGCACTGCGAGAGGCCGGCATGAGCCCGACCACGATTCGGTTTGCCATCGGCGACGAGAACCCAATCGATTTGATCAAACACTTGGTCCACACCGCCCGAGCCACGATCGACCCTGACGTCCCAGGCTTCGCAGCGGGATTCATGAGTGAATCGGAATCGAAAAAACTCGTTCGCGACCTGTACCTCGACGCCCATTCCAAGCACGTCGACGCCCAAATCGGCGACGACCAGTGGTTCTAACGGCAGGCAGGCAACCACTCGAGGTGGCCCGCGAAGCCTGGGCCGCCTCCCTCGATTGCAAAGCGACTATTTTCGACGAACCAAGCGATATTCAGAGTTAACGTGAGCAGCCCGTGATAGGCTGGGTAAACCTGTCCTGTTAGCCCCAGTAATTTCCACACTTTAGAAAACTTCCCATAACTTTTTAAGTTATCCGTAAGGAATTCCATCATTCGACATCTTCTATGGAGTGATATACTCGCTTTCCGTCATCTCAAACCAAGAGAAATTTGATGTTAAAAAACATACTGTTAGCTGTAGCTATCGTTGCTTTTCTCCTAACCAGCAACCTGCAAGCTCAATCATCGTCAAAAAAAGGCTCTTCTTCTCGAAGTAGCTATGGCTCTTCTTCATCTTCTTCTGCGGCAAAGAAAGAGCGGTTGATGAAGAAAGAAATCGACAAAATGGCCGGCAAGATCGAGCGGAAAGAGTTTGCTGGGATCAAGTTGGACAAAGAACAACGCGGGGTACTTAAAGAGCTGACAGAAACCAACTTTCAGCAAATCTCAAACATGACCAACCAAATTGGTCA
>CAZKTR010000780.1:0-1709 GCA_964555525.1 uncultured Pirellulaceae bacterium | reverse complement strand
GAGATACACATTGGGATGATTCCAGAATTCCTTGGCTGATAAATTGTCGTCTATCCACCTCTGTATTCCTTCTTCAAGACTTCCTGTACGTTGTTGAATTGAGTAGGCAACATCTCGCCCATCCCTGACAATAACAATGATCTTTGCCTCTGGAGCCCATTCCAATATCTTCCCGATACGCTGAATGTGTTTCGGCGTCTTTTCCACGACTCTATTTTTGCCAGCGGCAACTGCACTAACGTTGAATTTTTTAAGTGCGTTGAGGAAGTTTCCGGATTTTTCGCCATTTGCAATACCGCTTTCGAATGGAACGGAATAGATCCTCGGGTGTGCGTCTAAAATCGAGAGCAACAATGATGTTCCACTGTGACCACACCCGACGATAAACGTAGGTGGACTGTCAATTGTGATTCGTCTAACCCATTTGTTCCACAAGTAGCGACACTGTAGGTATATTCGCTTTGGGATGTAATATAGTTTCATTTTTGACATTGAGTTGATGACAAGTTGAAGTAAATCATGTTCGTAGCATCGAGCATCGGTTTATCGTATAACCTTACTAGCAACGGTTGTTCAGATAGTCGAACACTTTCCAATATAGTACGTCGGCCGTCTTCTTATCTATCAGGCCAGAGGAAATCAATCTGCAACAACATATCGGTGACGTAGCTTGATTCGACTTGGCCACAAACAGTTCAGCCTTCTTCTGTACTCTCGAAGGACACGAGAACTTCGGTAACCGGCTGATTTTGAATGGACCATCGTTAGACGGCATAACTGATATGGCAATGGGTTCGCGCTTAATGGTACGGCTCTTTGGAATCATCATGAACGCTTGCAGTGTTAAAATCTCAAAGTACTCACCGCTTTGGACGTTCGTAATCGCTCGGCGGTTCTGTTGGATTAGTACTTGGTTGCTAGGAAAACAAGCTTGGGCAAAGAAAAACCGAAGGCTGCAGAGTTTGATACTCTCATTTTATTCAAATCGCAGATGTATTTTGAAATGAGGTGAATAACAGATGGTGTCTGTTGTAGCTTATCAAACTTGGAGGGTGAGAATTCAAAAGAGAGGGATCATTTTCGCGGTTTGGAACGTGAATCACGACGGACTCCGTCCCTCTGGGTGGCGCTCCATCTTCAAAGGCGACACCGACGAAAGTAGTTTTGGAATGGTAAAAGGTTAGTTTTGAGTCTGAGAAGGCATCTGCTGCCAACTCAACCAAAAGCTCAAGCTTCGCAATGACAAGCCTTGCATCTACGTTTTGCCACCGCATTAGGTAGCAAAAAGCCTAGTTGGTCGAAAGAGCTTAATCGATCAAGGTCTTAAAGGGCACCAGTTTAGTAGCCGTTGCCACGGTTCGCACTGGAGAATCTGCGCATTTTGCCTAAGTGACAAAGACTGAGGCGGAGCGACCGGTTGTTTTGATTTTACCGAGGTTTTGGGGCATTGTTTGCTCAGAAGGCTAAAGCGGAAAACCTTGTGTGGATAAGGCTGCCGTTAGCCGGTAGCTAGGCTCCGAAGGCATACTTTCGGGGAGCCGAAGCGACTTAGTTTTGTTGTTCCGCCAAGCTGCGATTGGCGACTTCGTAGCGAGCCAACTCTAAATCGTGATCGACCATGATTTCTGCCAATTCCCGGCAATTGGTTTTGGGCTCCCAACCCAATTTCGCTTTGGCTTTGCTGTAATCGCCTTTTAGCAAATTGACTT
>CAZKTR010000779.1:0-1711 GCA_964555525.1 uncultured Pirellulaceae bacterium | reverse complement strand
TCTCTACCTTCATCGCGAGATTGCTGATTCTCATATTGATCGTGACCGTTGGGCTCGCAATTTATCAGCGATCTCAAAGAGCCGGTGGTGTGTTGAAACTGGGCCATGGGCTCGACACTTCTCACCCAGTCCACAAATCGCTCGAGCACATGAAACAACGACTCGAGGAACTCTCTGATGGCAAGGTCACGCTTAATATTTACCCAAGTGGTGTTCTGGGTTCGGAAGTCGAATGCATTGGACAACTTCAAAACGGTTCGCTGGCCATGACCAGCCAATCCGCGGCAGCGATGGAAAACTTCGTCCCTGCAATGGCGACTTTTAGTTTGCCCTATGTCTTCCGCGATTCGGATCACTTCTGGAAAGTACTCAATGGAGATGTTGGCCGTGACCTCATGGAGAAAGGCGAAAATAAGTATTTGCGTGGGCTGTGTTATTTTGACAGCGGCAGTCGCAACTTCTACACGAAAGACAAACCCATCCGAACACCGGATGACCTAAAAGGTATGAACATCCGAGTGATGAACAGCCCAACTGCGATCGACATGATTAAAGCCCTTGGCGGATCTCCTACACCAATTTCGTTTGGTGAGCTCTATTCGGCCTTAGCAACTGGCATCGTTGATGGCGCCGAGAACAACCCGCCAAGTTTCTATTCGAACAAACACTATGAAGTCTGCAAACACTTTTCGAAAGATGGCCACACTCGTGTTCCCGACATGCTGCTGATAAGCTCAAAGGTTTGGAACCAATTGTCGCCCGAAGCCCAAGGCTGGGTTCAACAAGCTGCACAAGAAGCATCCGATTTTCAACGGAAACTATGGGAGGCAGACACCGAACGCTCCCTTAAAGCAGCTGAAGCCGAAGGGATTACGATCTACGAAGTTGACACGGCACTGTTTGCTGAAAAAGTCAAACCGATGCTCGACGCGATCGATAACCCAGAAGTCAGAAAACTACTCGACCAAATTTCAGAGGTGCAACAATGAAAGCGGCGATCACAAAATTAAACAAACTAATGACCAGTGTTTTGAATACAGTAATAATCATTACTGTCGCTCTATTAGTCCTAGATGTTGTTTGGGGAGTTTTCACTCGTTACGTGTTTGGCGAACAAGCGTCTTGGACAGAGGAATTGGCGGGGTTCTTTTTGGTCTGGGTCACGCTACTCGGTGGTGCTGCAGCGTTTGCCACCAAAGGGCACTTAGGAGTCGACTACTTCGTCCAAAAACTACATCCCGAAACTCAACGAGTTGTTGCCGCCTTCGCTCATTTAGTGGTCCTATTTTTTGCGCTCGCGATTTTCGTGTACGGCGGATGGTACATCGTCGCTGACACGTTGTATTTAGAACAGACCACCCCCGCTTTGCAGTGGAAAATGGGATACGTTTACCTTGCGATTCCAATAGCTGGCTTTTTCATGACTTTGTTCACCTTGGAGAACATACTCGAAACGCTTTCCCCTAGTGAACTGAAAACAAGCATAGACGCCAGTAGTACAGGAGAAGCAAAGTGAGCACGATTGCCCTAATCCTAATCGTTGTATTTGTACTGTTACTTGTGATGGACGTTCCTATCGCAGTCGCAATTGCGATGGCTTCCTTCGTTGCGATCCTCGCTGAGGGCCCCGATCCAACGTTGGTTGTTGCCGGTCGAATGACCAACGGCGTCAACAAATTTGTTTTGCTGGCGATTCCGTTTTTTATCTTGT
>CAZKTR010000778.1:0-1711 GCA_964555525.1 uncultured Pirellulaceae bacterium | reverse complement strand
TGCTGCCGTTCTTTTTGTCGATGGCTTGCGCGTTAATGGTCATCACTTATGTGCCAGCGATTTCTTTGTGGCTGCCAGTTCAGACACAATTGATCAAACAATCGGATGTTGATAAAGCATTTTTTATGAATGCAACAACGGACCAACCGGTTTCAACACAACCTTAATAAGGCCTCCATGAATTTCACTCGCGCCGTATTGGTAACCGTCGTTGTTTTTGTTTCTTTGTCTGCGGCCTGCTCGAATAGCGTACTGGCGGACTTAGCAGTCGCTTCGCCATTCACTGACAACGCTGTGTTGCAACGCGATATGCCAGTGCCTGTCTGGGGCACTGCTGACGCCGCAGCCACCGTCACTGTGAAATTTGGTGGTCAACAGAAATCATCGGTTGCCGATAAAGACGGAAATTGGAAACTTCAGCTGGATTCAATGCCAGCCAACTTTAAACCGCAAACGCTCGAGATTTCAAATGGAACTAAGACGCTGTCTTTTGCTAACGTTTTGGTTGGCGAAGTCTGGATCTGTTCGGGGCAGTCGAACATGCAGCAAGGTGTTGCCGCGTCGGCGGATATAAAGGCCTTAGTCGGTAAAGCGAAAAACCTTCGTACCTTTGAGGTCAAACGGATGGTAGCAATGACCGAACAGAGCAGTTTGGAGGGCAAGTGGGTTGAGCGGCATCCAGATAGCGCGGTGGCTTTTTCGTTTGCGTATTTTTTAGAGCAAGCAGGTGATGTTCCTGTTGGTATTATTTTGTCTTGCTGGGGTAGTTCGTCGCTGGAAGCTTGGATGCCACGCGACATGGTCGAAACGGTGCCACACTTCAAAACGATGATGGAAGAGTTTGATGCGGATGCTCAAACTCGTGAAAAGATCAATTCAATCTTGGCAGGAAAACGACCATGGGGACGGCCGAACGATATTTTCCTGCGCCGTCAAACGAATATCTTGTACAACGCAATGATCCACCCGTTGGTCCCATATGCATGTCGAGGACTGGTTTGGTATCAAGGAGAACGGAATACTCAATCGATGTTTGGGATGCCAAAGAAGCCTTGGTATTCTCGGAATTCGGGAATGCTGAAGTATGGCGATACACTGAAGGCTTGGATCCAACGCTACCGAAAAGCCTGGCAAGCCGATCAAATGCAGTTCATGGTCGTGATGCTGCCAGGATATTACAAACCAATCAAAACTGGACCAAAGACGGGAGCCGAACACCCTGCGGCGCATTCGTGGGCTTGGATGCGTCAGTCGCAATTGAAGGCGCTTGAACTGCCTCACACGTACGTCGTTAATACAATCGACTTGGGGGACTTAAAGAACATTCACCCCAAAGATAAATTGCCGATCGGTAAGCGACTGGCATTGTTAGCCGAACGAAATTCGCTGGGACGCGATGTCATTGCTGAAGGGCCTTTGATGCAACGAGTCGAAGTGCATGGCAAGCAGTTGGTGGTTCACTTTAACCACGCGGATGGACTAACGACAATTGATGGAAAGCAGCCCACTGCGTTTTGGTTGGCGGATGATTCTGGAGAATGGGTGCCAGCAAAAGCTCACTTAAAGAAACAAACGGTGGTATTGAGTTCTTCCAAACTCAAAAAACCACTTTACGTCCGTTACGCTTTCGCTGGCAAACCGAAAGTCAACCTGGTGAATTCGGCTGGCTTGCCCGCGTATCCGTTTCGCACCGACCGCTTCGAGCCCTAAA
>CAZKTR010000777.1:0-1717 GCA_964555525.1 uncultured Pirellulaceae bacterium | reverse complement strand
TCGGCTGACGCCTTTAGGCTGGTCGCGGAGGCGAAAGTGTGGTTCAAACGTTCGATGCTAACGCGACGCCCCGACCTTTACTGCTATTCGTTGGCTGGAATGGAGTTGGCTCGATTGACTTGTGGCCTCCAGGAGCACCGTAATTTCGCTTTCGGATTGAATAAGCTTTTCTTTTCTTCAGGTGATCGAATCGGCTACAATTCTGTTTTCTCACCGTTTACCAACCGAGTCAAACCTATGTATTGGAAAACATTTTTTGCAGTGGCCTTGGTCGTTCTTTTTGCTTGGCCCGCCAACGCTCAACAGGAAAAAAATCCCCAAGCTCAGGAAGAGGGAAAGGCGGATGCCAAGAAACAGGATGACCAAGGGGAAATTAAAATCGCCGGCGCCGTTGGCTCCGAGACAAATCCAATACGGTGCCACGAACCGAATGGCGAGCGTGCTTATCTTGGACGCCTAGTTGACGAAAATGGTGATCGCATCAAAACCCTCGCCCGCTTTTCGACAGACCTCTCCCCTTACGGAAACATCATGGATGTGTATATGTATGAGAATGCAGATGGGGAACGCAAGTCAGTTTACATGGACATGTATCATCCCGACTTCGTTGATAACCGGCCGGTCCCCGGCTTTCGGATTCGTTCAGAGTATTCCGATGAATTCGTTATCGAAGGTAACAAATACAAGAAAATAGACGGTGAAGAATGGTATACCGGCTCAGTCGTCGAAAAATACGAAAACGGCAAACCGTCCGCGAAATTTGAACTCAAAAACGGCGTCATCGTCGACTCGGTCACATTGTTCTACGAAAGTGGTGAAACGCTAAAAACAATTCCATACAACAAGAGCAACCAAAAACATGGAAAACTGAAATGGCTTCGGGAAAATAAAAAAGTTTGGGCAGAGTATAACTATCTGGATGACGTGATTACCGAAAAAGTTATCTATCACGAAAACGAAAAAATTCAATTCAAGTCAAAATATAAAAATGGAATGCCTCATGGAACAGCAGAAGAGTTTTATGAAAATGGCCAGACGAAGTCTTCGACAGCTTATGTAAATGGGAAAATGCATGGCGTCCGAAAAGAGTTTTCGGAACAAGGCAAGCTCATAAAGTCCGAAGAATATAAAGACGGCGAGAAAATGGATAAGCCAGAAGACCCAGTTTAAAACTCGACACCTGCAGGGACTTGAAGTGTCGTCCCCAATGCCTCGCTGGAATCCTGAAGGCTCTTGGATCTCAATGCTTAATTCCAGCAGCCATCAAAAAATTCTTTAACGATCGATGTCGTTTGCTTGGGTCAACGTGCAGGCATTTCATAATGGCATCGTTTAGAAGGCTGGGAAGCTTAACCAGTTCCTTCAATTCAGTTGGAGGCTGACTGTTGAAGATGAGAGCATCTTTCGTGGTGTTGGCTTGTACGTTCCAAGGGTGTTGGTTGCCCAGCAATTGAAACGCAAGAACGCCGAAAGCGAAAACATCCGACTGACAACTGATTGACTTTCTTCGGATTACCTCAGGAGCGGTGTAGACCGGTTGTGCAGGGACTGATGGAGGGATTAAATACGCTTTTTCGTTTGGAGTTACGGCAGAGTAATCGATCAGAGACAGTTTTCGACTCTTGGCTGACAAATAAATCGACGCCGGTGAAACCGAGCGATGTATGAAATTATTGACGTGTAATCTCATCAATAATATCGCCAATTCCTTGACCCA
>CAZKTR010000776.1:0-1719 GCA_964555525.1 uncultured Pirellulaceae bacterium | reverse complement strand
TATTGGTGTATTACTAACCGAAGATTACAAATCCGAAGCAGATATCAACCAGAGCCGTGCGGTCAACCTCTTCGATATCCCACCGTTCATCGTTATGCTTACCGGCGACGAGTAATTTTCGGTTCTGTTGAGCCTGACTCTAACTCAGCGATAACGGCGTCGACCTATCTACACACAAGTCGGCTAGCGACCGAGGCGTCGCCTGCCCGACCACCCTCGTTCCAAGACTCTGCCTTGGACGCACTGACCTAGTGGCTCTGCCACCCACAATGCAACCCGCAGCGTCGACGACGGTCGCATCGAGCATCACGCAACTTTCACTGACGGTCGAAAAATTTCTGTCTGTTTCGAAGGTTCGAACTTTTCGAGAAAAGCAAAAAAGAAGCGTGCTGCCTTATTCACGCGACCAAGATTCGTCTGGCGATTCGCGGTGAGCAGACTTGCCGTAGCCAAGGTCAAAGAGCACGTTGATGGACGGATCGGTTTTGGCAACCTCCTCAAGGCAAACCAACATCGCGTTTTCAGCTACGCGTGGTTCAGCGGTAAGGAATTGCCAGTCTCCGTCTTCTTCGTGAAAAACGTCCAGGATTGGTTTGTTGTCTCCGAATGCCCCTTTGCTAACTATAACGCCAAGATTTTTTGGTTCGTAAAAAGCAAAGCCAGGATCTCTGTCCAGTAGTTTTTGTAGTAGACACGCATCCTTGTTAAAGTCATCGTCCCATGGCCAATTCGACTGTTTGTCTGGCCAAACCAGTTGCATGGCTTCGAAATTTTGGTCGCCGTAATAATTCAGCCCGAATCCAAAATAGAACGGAAAGTGTTCTGGCAGGACGTTGATGAACTGGACTGGAAAGCCGCTAAGAAAGTCGTGGTTATCGATGTTGGTGGCAATCGTGTTACCGCCTTTGATTTTCGCCGCGCATTCAACGATGTTTCCCGCGTTCATTTCCGGGCTTAGGCCCATTGTGAGAATTTCGGGGTGTGCCCACGTTTCGCTCAGACCAATGGAATAGGAAAAAGCAGGAAGGTACCCGTCAGATTCAAAATTGCAAACGAAGAATCCTTGTTTACGAATTGCCTCTTTGATCTGAGGATTGCACGCCGGATCTTTGGTTGGGTGGTCTTCTGTCATTTCAAATCCTCCATGGCGATTCGCCACTGCCAGTGGGTTACCAAGTCAATTCTCTAAAACTCCCCGCCAGTAGCTTATCAGATTGGGTAACTGGGACGAGTGGAAATTAACGGAACCATTGGCTTCCAGCGTGATGGTCATCTTGTTCCAGTCTGCTGAACTTGAAGTGTGAGATGGAGAATTGATTTTAGTTAGAAGGACATGCGCAGCAGCAAATTTCTGCTTGTCGTGCAGCGCCCGCCGAAGCCAAGGGTTCGCGTTGCTGCCAAGAGATTCGAGGTAGGTTGCAGGTCCACCGGAGATTTGGACATGTAAACCAAAATAGCCACCATCGACAGTAATGTCGTTGTTGGAGAGTCTTCGCACCGCAAGCCAGGTGCGAACCGCTGGGGCAACGGCCAACCAAAGTCCAACTACTAAAATCGCAATGAACATGAAAAGTAAGCTGAACTGGAGGCGATTGAACATGTCGTGACTTCGGATAACGCTGCGATCTAAAAGATAAGGCACCTAGGGACACCCACAAACCAGGGATAAGGCACCTAGGGACACCCACAAACCAGAAGCCATTTCACCCAGTTTAACAC
>CAZKTR010000775.1:0-1727 GCA_964555525.1 uncultured Pirellulaceae bacterium | reverse complement strand
GGTGTTGAGCTGGGTAAGGTGGCTTCCGGTTTGTGGGTGTACCCCGGTGCTATCAGCCTCCCTAGGTGCCATCCCACAAGTGCTGTTTAAAGAGATCACAGAGCACATGCCTGCGAAAATCTTCGTGTTCTTTGTGACTGTCGACTGTCAGGGAATTGTAAAACGCAGAGGCGCGGAGAGCGCAGAGGAAGTGCTTCCGAAGGAACTCTGCGTCCTCTGCGACTCTGCGTTTCAAACTTCTACAAGGATTTTAAATTCTCACACAGAGCCGAGATCACAGGAACAGAAAGCGTTAGCCCGAAGTTTCACGCGCGGGACTCCTTTTGGTATCAGCTCCGCCACCCATTCTGCTCAAAGTAATGGCCATAAGAACGGGACCGCTAATTGCCTTGCCCGGAGTCCGATGAGCTTCTTGCGTGACTTTCTATCCGTTCTATCTAATCGCGGGCTTAAAATTTGTTTTGAGTTACTCTTATGTTGACACAAACGCGAGTTGACGTCGTTGACGAATTCTGGGCAGTTCACACGTACGTCAAATTCAAGATTGAAGTTGTCGGACCGCGCGTCAAAATTGTGACTGCCTATCACAGCAGCCTGTCCATCAATGAGTGTCACCTTGGCGTGCATTGATTCCGGCCCCTGAAATTCAAAGATCTTGACACCGGCAGCGAGTAAGCGTCGCTGTGAGTTCTTGTAACCAGCGAAGGGAAGTACCTGATCGGTGGTGGCAAGTGAGTTTGTAATTATCTGTACGTCAACACCACTGCGTGCTGACTCGCAGATCGCCGACAGTGTCTTTTTTGCGAAGGCAGGATAAGGCGTTTGGATGATCAGTGATCGCTTTGCACTTTTAACCCAAGCTAACCTTTGCTGCTGCATCCGCCGGTTTGATTTTTCAAAATTTGCGTCGTACAGGCAGCAAGTTGTGGCGTGGTGGTGTGGGGCGAAATCAAAAGGGAAATTTGCGGGGTCGAACGCGATGGCAGCGCTGGGACCTGTTTGGGTTGCTCCCCGCAACTTCGGTGCCTGTACATGATTCGAGTTCCAAATCCAATCAAAGTAGTCGGCGGCCTGCTTGGCTGACGAGCCCTCGATGGCTAGCTCGATGTCGATATAGTTCTTGCTGGCCAATCCGAAATGTTTGTCTCGCAGATTGCGGCTTCCAACAATCAAAAGCTTCTGATCAACCACGAGGAGCTTTGAATGAAGTCGGCGATTGAACCAATGAACACCGCCTTTGTCCTGTGGGTGGAACAACCTAATCGATACCCCAGCTTGCTGGAGGCGAGCAAGTTGAGATGACTTCAGTTCCATATTCCGAGCGTCTAAGAGCAGACGAACTTGGACTCCTCGTTCTGCTGCTGAAGTAAGCGCCGCCAACAGTAAGTCAGTCGCTTTGCCGGGCTGAACGTAGTACGAGGAAATCGCGATTTCATGCTGCGCGTTGCTAATGAACGTCAGGCGAGCCGACAGAGCTTCTTGGCTGCAATTCAAGATCTGGATGCTGTTTGGCTCAGCCCAAGAGCTCTTGGCAAAACCTGCGACAAGCAAAATGAGGCAGGCAACCTGCATCACCAAGCGTGGGTGATGTACTGCGTGCAAGACGAATTTCATGAAGGATCTCGGTCCATTGACTGTTCTCCAATATATTTTCGGCGTTTCAAGAATCTTTCAAGTAATTTTTTTCGTGACGTTCAACTCGAATCGATTGCAGTAAATTGTGGGGC
>CAZKTR010000774.1:0-1730 GCA_964555525.1 uncultured Pirellulaceae bacterium | reverse complement strand
ACAATCGCCAACAACCATAGTTGCTCGTCTGGTACCGTCAGCACATCTCCCACGACGTAGTGATAGATGTCGATATGGATTCGTTTGCTGAAGTACTTCAGCGAAATGATGAACGCCCCAAGTGCAAATATGCCGGTGTACATGATGCCGATCGCCGTATCTTGTTTGACCCGCGAAAACCGCGTCACAAAACCGACCAAAGCAACCGTTGCGATTCCTGCCAACAACGCACCAACCAACATCGCCGCCAGAGGAGCCTCACCGCCGAAGACCATTTTGGTCAACAAGTAACCTGCGATGACTCCCGCCAGCATCGAGTGTGCGATGGCATCGGCCAAGAAAGCCATCCGTCGTAATATGATGAAGCAACCGATCACGCTACAAGTGATCGAAACCAGCGTTCCCGCAATCAGCGGCTTAATCAAATGGCCATAGTTCAACTGCATGTTTTCGAGCAGCTCGTACATTACTCAGTCGCTCCATTGGCGTTGGGATCCTGGTCTACCACCTTGTTGAGTTCGGCAAAAACCTTCATGTTGCCTTCGTAGACTTCGGCGAGCAACTTTGGATCTAAGACTTGGCTGGGAGCACCGAAGCCAAACAATCTTTGCTTGAGCAATATCAGCAAATCAAAATACTCAGCCGCGGTGGCCAGATCGTGATGGACGACCACCACCGTTTTGCCGGCCGCCTTGGTGTCCGTCAGCACGTCCAAGATCGCACTTTCGGTCGCCGCGTCCACTCCCGCAAAAGGTTCGTCCAGCAATAAGATGTCGGCGTTTTGTGCCAAAGCACGAGCCATGAAAACTCGTTGCTGCTGACCGCCTGACAATTGCCCGATCTGTCGATTCGCAAACTCGCTCATCCGAACTTTTTCTAGCGCTTCGCCGGCTAAGCGATAATCTTCTTTGGTCAAGTCCTGCCACCAGCGTCGCTTGCCGTACCGCCCCATCGCTGCGACTTCACGAACGGTGACTGGGAAATCCCAGTCGACGGTACCGCGTTGGGGCACGTAGGCGATCCGTCTTTTGACCGAAGCGACGTCTTGTCCGAACACTTCGACGGACCCTACATCGGCGCGGACGAAGCCTAACATGCTTTTGATCAATGTCGACTTTCCCGAACCGTTGGGGCCAATGATGCCGATCAACTTCCCTACCGGGATCTGGACCGAAATGTCCAGCAACGCGGGCACAGGACCGTAGCTGATGGTCAGGTTACGAACGTCAATGGCCGTTGAATTGGTGGCGGGCGTTTGGTTATTCATTAGTGTTGATGCCCTTGAGGTTCCGCGGTATCGTCGACATGAAACAGTAACGTCCCGGTTACAAGTTCGACGTCCTTCGCTGCGGTGATCGTTTGTTTGGCGATTGGAATATCATTCCAGTATACGGTTGCTTGAATCGCTCCAAAGCCAGCGTCCAGCCAATCTCGGTTGGCCACGATTGCAATTTCGTTGTCGCCGTTTTCAATTCCTTCTTCAATCACAAAACGCACTTCACGGTCGGCCGGTAAAACTTCGTCAACCGAGTATACGACTTCGCCTTTGAGGCTGACTTCCAATGCTTTGGTTTCAGTCAATTCGTAAGGCACACACTCGAAACTTCGCTCCACGACCAGTTCAAGTTTGCCTTCGGCGTAGTCCAGCGAAAAATCGATGGTCGGGTAGCTGACGCTATTGGCAAAACGAATGTAGCTCGCCATCCCGCCGATCAAAGCGACCACTAGTA
>CAZKTR010000773.1:0-1737 GCA_964555525.1 uncultured Pirellulaceae bacterium | reverse complement strand
GATACCAAAGTTGCGCTATCTCCAACAAGCAAATCAAGCAGGCCATCTCCATTCCAATCGGTCGCCCAGACTCTCGTCGACCGTCCCATCTGAATCCCATCAGCCACGTTTTGCTGGTAAGCTCCTGTCGATTGAACGAGCTGCTCGAAGGGTTGCCAATCAGGCTTTTCAGGAGTTCCGGTATTCTCCGAGATCAACACACCACCATCCGAGGTGCCTGACAACAAATCGAGGTCACCATCGCTATCCCAGTCAGCCAAATGAGGAGCAGAGTGCCGCGAAGTTGATTGGACCGAAAGCATAACCGGCTTTTCAACCAAAGACTGAACCCCATCTTTTTCGTTCGCTTTGTTCTCATACAAGAAAAATTGCTCCGAGGAGCAGCCAACGATCAAGTCAAGGTCTCCATCGTTGTCATAGTCCGCTGCATGTTGCTGGGTACAGATCGCTTTTATTACAGCCTCAATGCCTTCGGGATCTTCAACATTTTCGAGCGGCTTTCCCGCTACATTTTCCAGTGAGACGGATTCTTCAAAGTTGTTTCCGCCTCGGCCAATCAGGATTTGAATTTGTCCGCCTTTGCCATCAATCCGATAACATCCAGAAAGAATGTCAAGCTTTCCATCTTGGTTCCAGTCCACAAACTGTGGAGTCGAACTTGTGCATCACCACACGCCAGGAACTTCAGCCGCATCGCTTCCCGATTTAATCCATTCTGGTTTGGCAAACTCAGGTGCAGCATCGTCTGCGGCAATATTTTTGCAAAAATGCATTTTGCCGCCACTAAATTGACCAACGACCAAATCAAGTTTTCCATCGCCATCGATGTCAGCCATGGTTGGACAAGCATATCCTGGTGACTCAACCGCAACGTACTCGCCACCGGCCATCAAGCGAACGGGCGTTTCAAATTCATAGCCAAATGGCCTTGTCTGAGAAGGTGTTATCATCACAATCGACTGCTCCGAATCAAGATCTGACTCGGTACTACTGCCAACTTCCACCGACGTATTGCAACCTAATTGAGCCAGTGCTAACAACAACAGCAGTGAACCATTACTTTTGGCCAACTGAAAAACTTTCATTTCGTGCTCCACAGAAGATTGCGCGGCAGTAAGTAAGATTTCAGTGTAGCGGAAATTTCAGTCGCTTCAATGCTTTCACATGCTACATCTAGCCTAAAAAAACGCTCATTATCACCAATGGACACCAAACAGAAACTGCGCGGCTCAAAGCCGACTCACGGATTAGCGCAGATTAGTGTTTCGTATTACGCGCACGCGCCGCCTGCCCGAAAACACTAGCCAGCGTTTTACCCGAGATCCATTAAACGCCCGAACAACATCAAAACGAAAGGAACCAATTCACCGAAAGAATATGATTGAAGCGATCGTCCCCGCCCCTTGCTCTAAGAAACTGGTTCAGGTAACCCACTTCCAACTTCGTGCTCCTAGGACCGCCGAACTTTTTTCCCAAACCAATAAATGCTCGGTTCTGCGAAAAGGTTCCCTGTTGGCCAAAATCGGTTACGTTAAGATCAATAAACGATTCGTTCCAAGCAACTAGACTAATCGGGCTTTGCTCGTAAAGCGGCCGATCAGCCTTAAAAAATTGTCGAAACCGCCATCCCGTGTCGCTGCCCGTTTCGACAAATCGTTGCTCTAAACGCGAGCGAGAAAACAGCTTTTGCCTCGCGAATTGTTTGGACCACAACGCCTGTTGCCAAATCCGGTTTTC
>CAZKTR010000772.1:0-1739 GCA_964555525.1 uncultured Pirellulaceae bacterium | reverse complement strand
ACAAGCTCGACGCGCAAGCGAGTGCATTTTTATGAGTCCTGTGATGCACTCGCTTACGCGTCGAGCTTGCATTTCAGCCGGTTTTTCTAGTCCGTTTTTCCCAAAAAAAAAAAACACTAGCCGAAAGCGCCGTTGAAAGAGCGACCAGGCTCCCGTTCTCAAACGCTTCTACTAGTGTTTTAATCGCATGCTCTGACTTCCGAAAAGAGCATGCGGTATATGGTTAATATCGCCAATCGGCAATGGTAGTGTTTTAGCTTAAAATGATTCTATTAAATTCTGGATTCAACAACGTTTCAGTAAATAGCAATGTCACTCTTGTCTCAATGGCGCGGTTTGCCCAAACCATGTAACAGCACGACCGTTCCACAAAATAACATCGGCCAACAGAGCCAACGCGGTGGAGTGATGGTTCGTTGAACCGGCGCAATACTCGCAACTAAAGGCGGAGCCTGCTGTGGAACCTGATAGCCAGCTTGGGTGTAAGGTGAATATGGGCGTTGGTTCGGATTCTGAACAACTTGCGGTGCGACTTGAGGACTACGCCTCTGCTCAGACAAAAAGTTCGCAACCCGTGGCGTGAGCTGATAGGAGTCGACTAAGGCGAATTGGATGCCGAGAAAGATCAACACGAAGCCCAAGGTCATCGTAGATGTACGTCGCATAGAATATGCCATTGGAAGGGGGCGTTTATGGCAGGCAGGACAGCCTACCAATAACTAACTTTCACAGCCTTCGATATCGAACCAAGGCAGTGGCTGACTTGAGACTCTCGCCAGCAGAAAGCACTTTGGTACCTGCATCGGTCGTGGATTGTTCCGGTTGTAGTGAGCGCGATGAAGATGCCGGCGGTCACCTGCTAAAATGAACTCTGGAGAATCGCCAGATGGACTGGGGGTTGGTAACAATTACCAACCGTTTGGCTTGGCCGTTTCCGCCCTAACTAAAAGAGTAACAACGCGGCAAATCCGAATTTGCTTGCGGGCCAAGAGCTGAAACGGGCGGGGCATATTCGATTGTGATCCGGCGATTATTGTGCTTGCACGATCAAACGGACTAAAGATATATCTTTGGCGGACAGTTCATCGCCGCCGGCCAAGGAGATTGCTTGCATACGCCGAATCTGCGACAGATGAAATAAATCAAACCAGAACCAGCGACTAACCAGCTGGCTCTGCAACGCCGCCCAAACCCGATCGCAGCCATATTCGTGTTTGACCATGGATACGATTGATTCCAGTTCACCGGCAGGACAAAAAACTCCCGCCGAAAAAATCAGCGATCGCAAATCGTCAGCATGTCGTTGGTCCGCATCCATTCGGAAATCATGTCGCAAGTCAAAATCGAACCACTCGGCTTGTTCGGTTTGGTCGCAATACAACACATTCGAAATCGCTGCGTCCCCGTGGCTCAGTATAATTGGCCGCTCAAAGCCTGGCAGCAGAACCGTTTCTTTGTGCAAGTTCTTCAAAGCAACCGTGGCAACGGTCAGCAGCTTAAGTCGACCAACCGATTCAACTTGGCGGTCGCAAAGACACTGACTCAACGGTTGCCCCGGGATAGCCTCACAAAGCAATTCCGTGTTCGTAGGGATCGACTCGTTTCGCAAAGCCAGCTTGAGCGTTCGCTCCCACCGCAGCCACTGGCCATTATAAAGCACTCGCAATGGCACTCGCCGGAACCGAAAGACAACGTTACCAGGAAAGATCAACAACCCAGCGAACCAACTACGCCGTTTC
>CAZKTR010000771.1:0-1750 GCA_964555525.1 uncultured Pirellulaceae bacterium | reverse complement strand
CAGACGATCAGCAACGCGAACTGACTTCGAAATTCAAACTAATTCGAAAACTCGGCCAAGGCGGACTGGGCAACATCTGGCTGGCTCGTGACCAGAAGTTGAACCGAAACGTAGCCATCAAAGAACTTCGGCCAGAAGCACTTGAATCCGAAACCGCATGGGTACGCTTTCACCGCGAAGCTGAGATCACTGGCCACCTCGAACACCCCAATGTGATTTCGCTGTACCAGTACGGGGTCGATCAAAAATCTGGCGAACCATTTTACGCGATGCGTTTCGTTGGCAAACGAACGTTAGCCAATGCGATTGAAGAACACCATGACAAGGTTGAAGCGGGGGAAGCCGATCCGCTTGCGCTACATCGTTTGCTTTCGATTTTCTTGGACATTTGTCAAGCGATCGCTTACGCCCACTCGCGCGGTGTCATTCATCGGGACTTAAAGCCAGAAAACGTCGCACTCGACAACTTTGGTCAAGTAATCGTGCTCGACTGGGGTTTGGCAAAGGTTTTGGAAGACAGCGAACTAGCGACCAAGATGGAACACGTCAAAAACATGACGGAATCTACCTTAGCCGAAACAATGCATGGCGATGTAGTCGGAACACCACTGTTCATGTCTCCCGAACAAGCTGCAGGTGCGTTGGATCAGGTCGACGAACGAACCGATATTTATGGACTCGGCGCGATTCTGTTTTCTATCCTGACGGGTGACGCTCCGCATACCAAGAGTGCCGCTAGTGGGGCAACGGATGTCGAATCCGTTTTGAAAGCCATTTCCGAATCCGAACCACCGACGGCTTCCAAGTCAACCAAGCATTGGGTCCCTTCTGATCTCGAACGCATCAGCATCAAGGCCATGGCTCGTAAGCGACACATGCGATTCGACTCCGTTCAAGAGCTCGCCAACGCGGTCGAGTCTTGGGTCGCCGGCCAAAGCGGAAAACAAGCCGCCTACGAAAAGCTACGCATGGAAGGCCGCGAACTCCGCGCCGACTTGCAAGCGTCGGTTTTCAACCTCGAACGAAACGTTCGGTTCAGCGCAACCTTGCCACCGATCAAGGAGGTCATGGGCGCAGATACCGACGAAGATATTTCCCTTTGGCGAGACCGTTTGTCCACAATTTTCCACGGACTACTACAAGCTAACCCGAACTACCGCAGTATCACTTATTGTGCCACCGAGCAGGAAGTAACTCATTATCGCGAGATCGTTCGGGTCGAGCGTCATAGCAGCGACGCTTCTAACATCCGCAGCGTCCCCAAAAGCCGCTTAAATGCCGCTCGCATTCCAGAATCTATCGCCGGTGTTGTCGATAAGAAACCGGGCGAAGTACACACCACCCTGATTTGCGATGCAATTTGTTCGGCCGACAATTGCGACGAAACCATTGGGCTGTTGGCAAGTGTACCCGTCTACGACCCCAAAACCGAAGAAGTGTTCGGGTTTGTGGTGATCAATTGCGACATCAACCAAATGCTTCACCAACAGATGGCTCGCCAAACGGACGCGAGTGAAATCGTGATCGCCTGTGACACGTTCAACACCATGATGCACAAACAGGAAAACCAAATCGTACCGGATTCGATGTCCAAAAAAGTTGAAACCGTGGCAGCTCATTTCTTACCCGCCATCGAAACGTTACAAACTCAGACCGACTACATCGACGAAGCAGACGCAGATATTTACGGGGCAAGGCTTTGGTTTATTCCAAACGTACACGGGGTGATGTACCTGTTAAAACGAAAACC
>CAZKTR010000770.1:0-1755 GCA_964555525.1 uncultured Pirellulaceae bacterium | reverse complement strand
TTGATCCCGTGAAGCCTGTTGAAAAACTTGGGGAAACGGGCACTGATACAGCGGTGAGCCCACCAACAACCGGCAGTAAAGCTCTGCAGCCTGATAGATCCTCGCAGTCCGGAGTTCCGCCGACTAGTGAGCGTGCCTCTGTGAAAAAGTCAGTGCCAAGGGTTGCTGCTGGCACAAAACCAGACGATCTAACTGCGCTTAGTGATATTGAAAGTATTGATAAGAGTGCACTGTATAATAGCCGTGTTATAACCTTCAAGCAAATTTCTCAGATGACACCAGAGCTGCTGGATCGGGTTCTTCAGAAAGGCAGGGCTCCTAAGAAGGGTGGGCAGCGATGTGCGAAGTTAATTGCTGAAGCGAAGTCTATGGTCGAGGAGGTGGCGGCGATTGAGCGTGTACCCGATACTCCGGTTCATACAGGGCCCGTGACGGCCGTTGCTTTTTCTCCGGATGGTACGCGGATCGCTAGTGCGAGCGATGACATGACGCTCAAGCTATGGGAAGGGAGTGGCGAGCAGAAATTAGTGCGAACCATAAAGGGGCACAGAAACAATTTGAAGAGCGTCGCTTTTAATCACAGAGGCAACTGGGTCGTTACTGGCAGTTGGGATAAAACGGTTATTCTCTGGGCTACTCGCAACGGCAAAAGACTACAAACGTTTAAGGGGCATTCGGCTCCGGTTTGGAGTGTTGCCTTTTCTCCAGCTGGTCTAAAGATCGTTAGTGGAGGTGAAGACGGTATCAAGCTGTGGGATGTTTCCATTGGTGCCCTATCACGTTCATTCGAAGGGCACTCCGATACGGTGACGAGTGTTGCTTTTTCTCGTGATGGTAAAAAGATTGTCAGTGGGAGTTATGACACGACCGTTAAGGTTTGGGATTCAGTTAGTGGACGTGAGTTGCGAACGTTGTCGGGGCATACCGGAAAAGTCACCAGCGTTGCTTTTTCTCCCAAGGGTGATCAGATCATCAGTGGGAGTTGGGATAAAACTCTAATTTTGTGGGACGTCGATAGTGGCAAACAGTTACAGACTTTTTCAGGGCATACGAAAGCCGTGTTGTCGGTGGCGTTTTCTGCTGATGGCAAACGAGTAGCCAGTGGAGGCGGTGATAAGTCGGTTGTGGTTTGGGATGTTGGTACCGGTAAAAAATTGGGCGCCTTTGATGAGCATACCGATTACGTGACGAGTGTCGCGTTTTCGCCTGACGGTCGGCGGATGGTTAGCGGTGCTAACGACCAAACGGTTCGAACCTGGGAACTGGTGGGAATGGACCCTGTCGTCGCTGCCGTTGACGATAGCAAGGATCCGACTTTCTTTGGGAAAAAGGAGACTCCCGATCCAGATGCCGGCGATTCAAAGATGTCGGACACTTCAGATCCAACGTCACCAGTAAACGACACTTCTCTGGTGACCCTAAAAGGGCACACGGGACCGGTAGGAAGTGTGGCGGTTTCTCGTAAAGGCAAATGGATTGTTAGTGCCAGTTTGGACGATACGATTATCCTCTGGGATGTTAAAAAGCGTGAACAGAAACGGGCTTTTGATAAACTCGCCTCCAAGTCGAGAGCGGTTGATTTTTCGCCGAATGGGAAATGGATCATCAATGGAACTGATACTGGAGATATTGAGTTGTGGGTGGCTTCCAGTGGAAAAAAATTGCAAACGCTTGCGGGGCACAAAACAGCGGTTTACAGTGTGGCTTTCTCTCCCAACGGCGAGCAGATTGCTAGTTGTGATAGTAGTGGAGAGG
>CAZKTR010000769.1:0-1756 GCA_964555525.1 uncultured Pirellulaceae bacterium | reverse complement strand
CCAGTTTGCGGGGCAAAACCAGTTTGCGGGATCAAGCTCGGTTGTGCCCCTAAGCTTGGTTGAGCCGGGAAGCCTTGCGGTTGCGGTATTGGTTGACCGCCAAAAGGACTTTGACCAATCAGGCCTTGTTGTGGAATCGGGGCAGCTAAGCGAGGGTCAACCAAGTTTGTGTCCAACACGCTTTGCCCAAAAGGGGTTTGTCCCAACGGAGTTTGCCCGGCAAGGCCTTGGCCTTGTTGTGCAAATCCAGTCAAGACGCCACGCGTGTTGCCGTTAGTGGGCTGAGTCCCTGGGTAGGGGTAGACTGCTCGTTGAGCCTGCACGGTCGAGACCTCAACAGAGCAAGCCATGATCATCGCCGCCACCATTATGGCGCTGCTGAAGCTGACCGGTCGGCCGATCACCAGTGTTGAGCGAATGAGTTTGAGCAAGCCAAGCATGCGGTGTTTCGGGGTTTGGTTTTGATTGAAAACCGATTTCGAAACGGTGTGTTGGCTGTACGCCCAACGACAACACGTTGAAATAAGTTTCAAAAAACGGCCGTTTGCCGCTGGACTCAATTCGGCCCCCCCGAATTCATCTGTTCGATTGTTAGCCGTACAAGGCCATCGATCTCTCTTGCGTCGGGTTTGCTTTGCCGCCGTTGGCTACTATCGAGCGAGACCCAAGAAGAAGCTAAATACTTGTTCTTCGTCACCCTCTGCGGTGGCGACTGGGAACGCAAAGTCGAACGCCAACGGTGCTCCAATGCCTAGGCCAGGTATATCGACTCGGAAGCCGAAGCCAGGGGCGACACGAAAGTTATCGCTGTTAAGCGTGACGCTTTGTTCAACCGTACCGAAGTCACAGAACAACACGCCTCTAACGGAGTCATCGGCCAAGATCGGGAATTGATACTCGACCGTGTTTAGCCACTGGAACGGTCCACCGATTCTAACTCCATTTTCAGACGGGCCCACGCCACGGAAATCAAAACCGCGGAATGTGGAAAATCCGCCCGCGAAATAGTTTTCAAAAATCGGCGTGCTGGATCCACTAAACCCGAGTTTCGTTCCAAAGCTGACCGTGTGTCGTCCTGTGCCGTCGGCTCGTTCGCGCAGTAATTTGTAGGTGCGGAAATCAAAATCGCCGCGAGTGTAGTCGTGGTCGCCAAACGCCTGAGACAAAGTTGCCGCAAAGTAAGTTCCTTCGGTCGCGGCCAGTTGAGAATCGCGGGTGTCGCGAATCAAACCCACGTTGAACAGGAACAAATTGCTTTTGCCCAGTGCAGCGTTGAGTGTTGGGGAGGTATCCGTGCGAGGATTGTCCAGTTCAACGCGTTCGCCACGGAAGCCGAGGCTGATCGACAAGTCAGGAGTCAAGCGTCGGCCAACGGCGACGCGGCCGCCAAGTCGTTCTTCGTCCCAGTCGAAGAAGTTTCGGCCAAACAAATACCCACTGACGCTCAAGCTATAGTCCGTTCCTCTAAAATAAGGTTCGGTGAGGCTGACAGAGTAACGTTGCAGGTTTTGGCCGGGTACTAATTCAAGTTTGAACTGCTGGCCGCCACCACGGAAGGCGGTGCCACCGATCAAGTCTCGGAAGCTTCTAGGCAAGCGAGTGATATCAAAGTTTCTTTCGTCGATGGTGAATTGTCCGACGATTCCTTGGTCGGAGTTGTAGGCACCACCAAAGTTGATCCGGCCGGTTTCGGTTTCTGCGACGTAAACATCCAAGTCCGCGTAGTTGGCCGGGAATGGAAACGGAGCGTTGCCGC
>CAZKTR010000768.1:0-1759 GCA_964555525.1 uncultured Pirellulaceae bacterium | reverse complement strand
TTAGACGAGCCTTGGGATAGCCCCCACAACATTAAACTGCTCCCCTTGATGCCTGGCGTTTATGTGGATCCTTCGTTCAAACAAGCTCGGAACAAGCAGGCGGGAAAGACACGTTTTGTGGCACCGCACGGAGAAGGTTGTTTGATGTCGGGCCAGAAGGGGACCACTTTCAGGCAAATGGCCGATGGCTCCAGCAATACGATTGCCGTTGTCGCCGTGGTTCCGGAAGCCGCCGTTGCGTGGACCAAGCCTAGCGATTGGAGTGTGAACTGGGAGCACCCCAAACAAGGTCTCTTTAATGATAAGCACCGTGAAACCATCTTCGCACGAGCCGATGGTTCCGCCGATGTGTTAAATTCCGACATTAGCGCTCGAACACTCAAAGCACTCCTCACGATAGCCGGAGGCGAGGTGGTTCCTTAAAGACGTACTTTTGGGCACCGACGCGAAAACCGCTTTTTACTCGCCGATCGCCTTAATACCGCTCCAATAACTTGTGTCAACTGTTTTTAGGCTCCGTCATTCATTGTTGAAAAGACGGTTGAGCGTCCAGTCGATGGCGTGAACAGGTCGCGATTCGCCCGTCCAAGAATCGACCGAAAAGTCAGCTGAATTCATGTAGGGATAAGCCGATACAATCGTGCCATCACCGTCGAGTAGAAAAATCGATTGCGATGTGAACAGCTTGAACTCGTCGACAAGGCCGTTTTCAGGATTGTCGTAGAGGTTTGTCCAAGGAATCGACGGTCCGCTCGCCATCGCCTGACTCGTTTCGGAAACGTCGTCTAGATTGATACTGATTATCTCAAACCCTTGTCGTTCGAACTTTTCATACAACTTGATGAATTTGGGGATCGTCTTCTCATTGAAGGTTGGATCAGCCCGCCAGAAAACGAGCATCGTGTAGCGGTCACCATATTTTGATTCATCAACAAGGTAAGGGGTTCCCTCGGAATCAATCGCAGTGAAACTTGGGAATTCGTCGCCGATTTTGAAATGTCCGTTGATGCCGTCCCCCTTCTGAGGCAACGAAAGCGCGGGAGCCACGTCGCGGTGAAGATCGGAGCAGCCGATGGTCAGTAAAACGAATATCAGTAAAAACCAATGTTTCTTTGATGCTGTCAACAAAGTCGTACCCTCTTCTTTTAAATAGCCAGATTTTCATTTGAGTTCTGTTCGAATTCAGTTCGAGGTTCATCCTGCAACAATTGGATAGTCGTGATGTGATTTGATTTGTTGCAAGAAAAAGCGATTATTTTTTTGGCTTGATTTGTACGGAGGAAATGAGCCTAGGACTTGATTTCGATGCCGAAAACGACCGACGGGCAAACTTCTGCTTACTCTCTTCTTTTCGTCAAACTTCGTTTTCTATTTGGTTGCCACAGCCAATCATGATTTTCCCGTAAAACTCACAGATTGGCCCAAATACCTTATGCGCTAGCTCTCACTAGATTGTGTCGATTTTCAAGAAAAAAGTTATCTCCGTCCTCAGAATTTGTCTCGTTGTCGTCATCCCCAAGTCCTCACCAAAGACTGTTTTTGTTAATTACTGAAAAGATCATAGGCGGGCCATGTGACGCCTGTGTTACCTCTGGAAACATACTAGATAGACTCTAGAAAAATTGGTCAGTTGTTGAATGTCGGCGTTTCCAAAGGACATGTCGCCTTCGGATCTTTTAGACCACAAATCGATAGCCGACGTCGCGGATGGTTTGGATCCATTTGGGCTGAGATGGCGTTTCTTCTATTTTTTGTCGCA
>CAZKTR010000767.1:0-1760 GCA_964555525.1 uncultured Pirellulaceae bacterium | reverse complement strand
GCCAAAGGCGACTATAAATGGCGTCGTAGCTGGGCTCGCCAGAGTTCAGGGGCCTTACTGTGCCGCATCCCGAAGTCTCGCGACTCCGGCTACGGATTCTGCCTAAAGGCGGTGCTACAACGAGACCTAAGCAACCGCCGATCGGCGTTTCACTTGGGTCAACAAAACTTCTTCAACCTTTCGAGCCAACTCTTCGGGCTTGAAGTTCTCCCGAACGAATCGTCGTCCACTCTCGCCCAAACGCTGACGCAAGTCCGCATCCTGAGCCATCGCAATCACCGCGCGAGCCAATTCGCTTGGGTTCTTCCGAGGCACCAACAACCCCGTGACGTTTGACTGAACAATCTCAGGCAACCCACCGGCATTGGTAGCCACAACGGGAGTTCCCGTCGCCATCGCCTCTAAAGCCACCAACCCTAACGGCTCTTCAACCGACGGCACGACCGCTACGTCAAACGCTGCCATAAAGTCTTGCACATTCTCTCGCACCCCTAACCACTTCACTCGATTCAACAAAGCGGGCTTTCGCTGCAAGCTGCGTAGGCGCTTCACATAAGACTGATCACGATGAAATCGACCAACAATCACCAGCTTAAAGTTAGGAACCGAGGCAACAATTTGTTCAATCGCTTTGAACAAATACAAATGCCCCTTGCGAGCCACCACATCACCCACCACTCCCACAACAAAATCGCTGTCCTTGATCCGCATTTCACTCCGAACCCACCGGACCGCGTCGGGAGTCGTATTAGAAAACCGTTCGAGATCCGTGAAACAATGGACCGTGGTTAGTTTGGATGCTGGAACCCAGTTTCTTTTTCGCTGATAAACTGCGGTAGCATCTGAATTAGCGATCACATGATGATTCAACCGCCAGTGCAATTGTAACGAACATTGATGAGCCGTAGCGACGACCGGCGTACCCGTCATCAATCGCATCAAAACACCAAAAAAATGAGCACTGGACATATGAGAGTGCATCACGTCAAAGCGTTGTTCTCGAATCCACTTAGCTACTCGTCGCAGCTCCAACGGTCGCCGACTAAAGTCGGATTCAACGACTTGAATCGACCGCGGAAGACGCTGTTGCAACCAACTGCCGGGACGACAAAGAACCGTCACTTCGTGTCCGAACTGCCCCAACTGTTCCGACAGAAACTTGCAGTAGGTTACGGCACCATTGACGTTGCCACCGGAAATGATTTGAAGAATTTTCAAATTTAGTTTTATCGAAGTTAAATTGAAGTCGGCCCTGGATGTCACATCCAATTTGCTCGCCGCCGCTCAATATTACTAGATAAACAAAAAAAGGAGCAAGACGAACTTGCTCCTTGTGTGACACTTAACCACCTGCTGGCGGGATAAAAAGCTGTCTATTTAGGTTTTCTTCTTTCTAAGCAACCTTTGCTTAGTGATCGATCGCTTCGAAATCCAATGCCTCAAAGGCATTATCTTCAGCATCGATCAGAGCGTCGGCGAGCCCGAATGCTGATGGCGTGAAGACACCAGGCACAGCCGCGGCATTGAAGCCGTTGGTTAATCCATCGAGTCCGATGTTGACATCTCCGGCAACTCCTAGGTTGATGACATCCAGCGGTAGGGAGGCGAAAGTATTGCCTGTCGCCGACAAAGAAATTCCCCCACCCAAGCCCATGGTCTGCACACCGACCTCGCCAATTGTTAAGTCGAGCGAGACCGCGGTGAAATCGATACCTGAATCGCTTGAGAAGCGGTTACCGTCTAAACTAGCAAGAATTTGT
>CAZKTR010000766.1:0-1770 GCA_964555525.1 uncultured Pirellulaceae bacterium | reverse complement strand
ATTGTTTTGAAAACATCGGTAGCGATTGTGGTTTCGGAATTCCAACAGCTGATGTCAATCAGGATGGTTACTTAGACTTTCGCGATTTTTGCCCGCTGGTTGATATCATGCTTGACCAAAATTAACCTCGTGGTGTGTTCTTGCGTTGACGACTGTTTGGCGCTTTCTGTTGTGATGCCGTGGTGCACCAAAATAGCTGAAGACGTGTGGTCTTGATCAAGACTGAGTGGGTCGCGACCGATACGACTTATCAGATAGCGCTGTTCTGGATATGTATCTGGCGGAAGGCTGACTCGCCAGAACACAAAACTGAGATCATGCAAATAAGCTAAAAACCCCACAATCTGAATGCGCATGCGTATTAAAGCGCAAAAATCCATGCTGGGGCAATGTGTTTCCCGTAATCTCTGAGTTTTGTAGTTTATTCTATTGACTAGACATCGAATTTTACGGGACAATGGCTGGCACTAAACACTTCCAAACCAACACATTAGAACATTAGACACAAATCACGCATCGTATTGGAGAGTTTGGGATGATAAGTAAACCACGTCGTGTTTTTCTGGCTGTCGGCTTATTCTGTTTGATGTCGGCGACAGCCTTCGGACAGTGGGTCGATTTCGTAGATGAACGTTCTCGACTTCAGTTCAACACGAATGATGACCAGGAAAAAGATCTAATCGTGGGTGATATCGACAACGATGGCGATGAAGACATTGTTGTTGTTCGCAAGATGCCATTTTCGGTCGATGGGCCACGTCCCAACGTTTTGTTGATGAACGAGAACGGAAATCTCGTAGACCGTACGGCTGATTTTATTCCAACTTTCCTTTCCGATACCGACAATGCTCGTGACGTCCACCTGTTCGACGCGAACAATGATGGCTGGCTGGATATCGCAGTTGCAAACACGTTCGGCAGCCTCCCACGTTTTTACGTGAATCTGGGCAACGATTCTTCTGGCGCGTGGCGTGGCTATGAAGATCAAGGAAGCAATGGTGAGTGGTACAGCCCACAGCTGCCAACGAATCCTCAAGCTTGTGGCATGGCGATTGGTGATGTTAATGGCGATGGATTGCCTGACCTTTATTACGTCGACTACGCCAACTCGTTGGAAGCTCGATTGTTCATTAATAATGGTGACTTGACGTTTACTGACGAGACTGAGGATCGCCTGTCAGATGATGCACGAGATCAAGCTTTCGGTACGACCGCTGTCTTTGCCGACATGAATGGAGATGGAGCGATTGACATCGTTTCAAACGACAGTGAAGCTTTCGGTGGTGTTGGAGTCGAGATCGCCTACAACGATGGGGACGGGAATTTCATGCAGACTCAAGTATTGGCTAGTACTGTTTTGAGCTACATGGTTCAAATGGTTGACATGAACAATGATGGCCGTTTGGACATTTACGTTGTTGATGACTTGCAAGATTATGTGTTCCGAAACGATTCCACTAATGGAAACGGAACGATTAATGTCACAAGGATCTTTAACACGCAAAGCTCATTGACTACCGACTTTAATGGAAACGTTTTAGCTTGTGACATGGATAACGATGGTTGGGACGACATGATCGTAAGCGATGTGGACGTTGACATCCCTGGGTGTGATCGTCGCTTCACGTTGCTTCGCAACATGAACGGAAGCAACTTCCAAAACCCATTCAATGGCCAGCTTCAAAACTTTAATGTACAAGGCAGCCACGATGCGGTTGTGATCGACATTAACCAGGACGGCAACAAGGATCTCTTCATCGCAACTTGCGA
>CAZKTR010000765.1:0-1775 GCA_964555525.1 uncultured Pirellulaceae bacterium | reverse complement strand
GATCGCTAAGCCGTACCCAATATGAACGACAGGGCGAATCGGAATTGCGTAGCGGCCAAGGTGCTCCCACGTAAGCATTACTAGAGACGTGTCGATTAACAACACGACAATGAAGACGCCTTTTGATTTTCCGGTTGCAAAAAAACAACCGGCCAAACCAACGACGATCAGCCAAATATTGGCAATTTGTAATGGCCGTGGAACCGATGGATTATAAAAACCCCAGTGGCTCAACCCGCGATACCACATCAGCTGCGGAATTTGATTCCAGTTCGCAAGGCACCACGCTTTTGTTTTTCGCATGCTTTGCTGACCAGTGATGTACTCTAGTTCGGCGAGTTTGATGGTGTCCATGTCAACGGTTTTATTGACTTCGATTTGGTTTCGAGTAAACACCTCCGCCTGCCACTGGCCGTGGTCGTCAAGTGACTCGTCACAATACGCGGCGACGAACCCGCAAGACCCTGCCGTGCCAAAGGGTGTGAAGTGCCCTGTCGTTTGGCAGTTACGAATCCACCAAGGCATGGCAACGATGGTCGCAACCGCAAGAAATGCAACCAAGTGTTTTTGCTGAAACAAGCCAAGGCGACTGCGAATCGGAGGGATCCAAAACGCGACTAGCGAAACGATTAGAATGAGATAGCCAAGACTCCAAATGCCTCGAGTCAGCATCAAGGCTGCAAAACTGAATCCCGCGATCGCCCAAAGTAAAACGGATGAACGTTCGTACGCATTGACGACCAGCAGGAATGTGATCGCAAAGATCAGAATCGCGAGAGACTCAGTTGCCAAGGTTCCTGCGGCGAGCATGATGGAATAGTCGATCGGCAAAGTTGTCGCAGCGATTAAAGCAGAAAGGTACCCCCATCGCGACGCGGAAAATGTCAGTAGTACCGCGAGTCCAAGGCTTACGAAAATACAACCAAAAATTCGAGCGACGTCGTAACGATGGCCGAAGGTGCGATAGATCAACGACAATGCATAGGGATAGGCTGGGGAACGCAGCGCTGTTGGACCAGTGCCTTTGACGGGACCAAGCCAGGCGTAGTTCGAATCGACGTGACCACCGTCGGGCGGTTCGGATGGTAGATAGGCTTCGCGCCACGGTTGTGCGAAAAGGTCGACAGCGAACCCTTGCTCGCGGTTGATGTTGAAGGCGATGTTGTCGTAGAAGATGCCGTCAACATTCCACGGCGCTGGCGGATCGGTTTGCGCGCCGCCGCGATTCAGCATCCAAATCATTGATACGAAAAACATTGTCGCAAACGCGATCGTGAATGCGATTGCATTGTTGCGGATCGAATTCTTTGGGTTGGCGGGTGGGTCGATGGCGTTACTCATTCTTTTCAGCAGTCATCAAAAAAATCCTTTGGAGAATAGTTTGTGAGGAAAAGATAGAGGGAGGAAAAGTTAGAGACAACCTAGCAGTTGCCACACCGATGATACCAGTTTTTTGTTTCACCGGCTAAAAACAGTTTCCGCACTGCTCCCATGCCCCATAATAGTAAGCCTCGCAAGGCAATTTTTGTGCCGATCTTCAGCAGTCCAGCTTCTCGACACAGAACCAGCACTTGCAGAACCAGCGCCTGCATGTGCTGAAGATGCCGCTTGCGAAATTCGGCAATGCGACGAAAGTTGGGGATGTCTTTGCCGACGATCACGCGAAAAGCCACATCCGTTTCACACCGTTGCATAATCTTTCGAGACGAAAAAACGCCAACGGAGTAGGAATACAGCAGAAGCACGAGCATTCTGCGGGGACGAGAACAATTAAT
>CAZKTR010000764.1:0-1776 GCA_964555525.1 uncultured Pirellulaceae bacterium | reverse complement strand
TGCACGTTGTCGGGAGCTTGGATTATTCTTTGGGCTGCGTCGGCGGCGAGCTTTACACATTGCTACCGCTTGGCTTGGTCATTTTTATCGTCTTTTCAAACAGATAGGCTATCTGAGCCCCCAAAAAACGTCAACGTTAGTTCCCCAAACACATGCCTTATCGAGCGTAAAAAGTCACAAAGCCAATTTCTATGATTGAAGAGATATACGACGCCATCGACATGGCTCAACATGATCGCCGGCGGCTAAATCAAGTCGTTTCCCTGTCAAAATCCGTCCCCAAAATGGAGGATGCGGACATCGACCAGCTATTGGATCGCTTGTCCGGGTTCCACGAAGAACTGCAACGCAGCCAAGCCAATACAGCCGAGGGGGCTTATTCGATCGACAAATGCTTGCAGCCGGTGGTGGACCAATTGGTCAATCGCGAGCAGAAGCTGCGTGGCGAGGGCGAGCAAACGCCATGGTCGGCGGCCAGGCTGGATTGTACTCATCGGTTGTACGTGAATTGCCCGCCCGAAAGCGAACTGCGTTGCCATCTGTTACGATTGCTAGCCACGGTGGGATCCGAAGAGAGTTTGCGGCAGTGGTCGGACATGGTTTGCGGCAACCCGCCTTTTCATCGCTTGGGGATGGTGCTGGTGTTTGCTCCGCTGATGCAAGCCGATTTTGAGCCCCCGTCATGGCTGCTGGACCAATTGCTCAACAACGCCACGACTCATTCGCAAACCGCCCCCGCGGTTTATGATTTATTGAATTACTATTTCCGCAACGGCAAGGTCGACGTGCACCCGGCTGCCCCACGAGCGGACGCGCTGGTTGGTTTGTTGGATCAACTGATCAAGCAACTCGGAAAAATCGAATCGGGCAATTTACCCGCCAACGCGACGCCAGCTTCGATCAACCATTTGATCTCCGATTCGGTTGCTTTGATCGTTGCGATTTGCGATTCGCTGGCGTTGCTGCAGCACATGGAGTCGATCACCGTGTTGGCGGACGCATTACAGTTGCGACACCGCCGAGTCCAAACCGAAGCGGCGGCGGCGTTGGCGCGGCTGGGGATCGAACAAGGCAAAACGGCGTTAGTGGAATTAGCCAAAGAGCCCGTGGCAAGGCTAAGGGTTTTGGCTTACGCGGACGAGCTTGGTTTCCGAAACGAAATTTCGTTGGAGCTGCAAGGAGAGATCTCGTTAGCCGAAAGCCATCTTGCGATCTGGTTGGCCGAGCCCGATCAAATGGGTTTGGCTCCCAGCAATATTCAGTTGGTAGAAACCCGTGAGATGTATTGGCCGGGTTACGATCATCCGTTGCAATGTTTTTTATTCGAGTACTTTTACGGCATGGGCGATGCGGCTCATAGTAACATCGCGATTTGCGGGCCGATGACGCATGCCTTTGCGGCGGACTTGAAGCATTTGTCGCCCGATGAATTGTTCGCGGCGTTTGCGGGTTGGCAGACGGTCCATCAAGAGATTTTTAACATCGCGCCCGAGCGTGCTGAAGCGGCTTACCCCAACGACTGGCGACGGTTAGTGGGTGACTTGCACGCCGAAGCATATGACGAGGCGGAGATCCAAACCGCGGCTAGCTTTTTTGGGCAGTTGTTGCTGATCGCCGATGTTACTCATGATGGCAAGCCGGGGACGGCAATTATTGATACCGGTTCGAAGTCATGGTACGCCGCGGGGAATCCTGAAGCGCCGATCGACTGGAGTCTTGCCTATGCGATCTGGCGAGGCCAACAAATGCTCAGTTCGTTTAATGATCAAGCGTAGC
>CAZKTR010000763.1:0-1781 GCA_964555525.1 uncultured Pirellulaceae bacterium | reverse complement strand
CAAGTGCAGTGCGTTCCAAGGCAGAGCCTTGGAACGAGCATGGTAACCTCCGGTCTCCAGCCTCCAGTCCCCTGCCTACTTCAGGTTCGTGTCTCTTCGGTTTGCTTGAACGGCTGCTCGGCCCGGTTGAGATGTGCCTTTGAGGAAGTTGTCGATTTGGGCGTGGTCGCGAAGCCGACTGAATGCTCGGCCCATCGCGATTCGCATTTTCTTTTCGAGGATGTCGTCGCTCAAGTCTTGTCGCACGGCGTCAGGGTCGGTTACGACCGGTTCGGTGCGACCGAGGCAAAGCATGGTCACCCAAGACTCGCCTTGCTGGACGACATTTGAGAGGTCACCCGACTTGAGGCGAAATGCTTCTTTTTCGAGTTCCGGGCGACCGCCATGGCGTTGGATCGGCGGAACAACACCGTAGTTGCTCATCGACGCAGGGTCGATGGAGTATTGATGAGCCAGTTCGCCGAAGTACTCACGAGTTGGGTTGGCGCTGGCCATGTTCCAGATTTTCAGAGCCTTACGATGGTCGTTGGATTCAATCCACAGCACTTCAACACGCGGGCCGAAGTTGGCTTCGAAACCTTTTTGAAGGTCCTCTTTGGTTACCTTCACCACGCCACTAACGATGGTTTTAAGGGCAACTGTTGGCCAGACTTCATCTTCGATGTAAAACATTTCTCGTTCGGGCTTGCCCTGGGTTACATACTTCAACCAAGAGGCGGTATCGACCGATTGGTCTTTTTTCAGGAAGCCATTGGCCTTGGCTGCGCGGACGATTTCGGCGTTTAGGTCGGCTTCAGAAACGGTTCGGCCCGCTTTTTTTAGTGCCTGTAGCAAAACAGTGCGGTTGATTTCGGTGTCTAGCATTCCCGCACCAAATCGAGTGATGCAGCGTTCGGCAACACGGTTGATCAAGATTTTTTGACCGTTAACGGTCGCGGCAACACCTGGCATTTGTCTCGAAAGCCTTGAGTCGTTCATGACGTTAACGATTTTGGTTTCTTTCTCAAGGTCTTTGAAAATCTTGGCCGCTTCGGCATTCAGTTTTTCGTTCGAGATTTGATCGACAAGCCGCTCGTGGATTGTAGGAAGTTGCTCAGGAACAATCTGTTCGGCAGGGAAAATCTTTTCACAGCGGAAGACGACGAACTTGTCGGCGACCGGAAGCACGCGAGAGACTTCGCCTTGCTTAAGGCTAAAGACGAGGTTTTCGAGTTCCGGAAAGCCTGCGTTGCGACGAACGGCGTGCATAATCAGGCCGCCGACCGGACGGCTGACTTGGTCGACTGAAAACTCTTTCGCCAAGCGTTCGAAGTTGGCCGGGTTAGCGACTGCTTGAGCTTGAATCTTTTGAGCTTGTTGCATCGAGTCAAATACGATTTGTCGGATTTGAACGCGCTGTCCAAACTCGAACTCCATCCGTTCGTTGAGTTCTTCTGGGGTTACTTTGATGTTTTGCGAAGCAAGCCTGCGTAATGCGATTTCGTTCCAAATGAAGTTGTTGCGGAATTCGTCTAACGTCAGGTTGCGGCCGTTGCAGATGGTTTTAGTGTAGTGCTCGCCGGACCAACCGTGAGGCTTGGCGCGGTTAGCGATTTCCTGGTCGATGTCTTCTTCGGAGATTTGCAGACCGGCTTTTTTAAGCTTGGTAGTGACCAAGTGTTTGTTGATAATGCTCTTGAGGGTCGCATTACCGAAGCGACGCATGCACTCGTCGGCGATCTGCTGGCGAGTGATGTCTTGGCCGTTGACGACCGCCAGAGTTTGGATCTGGCGAGCTTCGG
>CAZKTR010000762.1:0-1784 GCA_964555525.1 uncultured Pirellulaceae bacterium | reverse complement strand
CAGGGCGAGCGACCAAGCTTAGGTCGCTACGCCCTGTTTTTTTTGCCAGCGATCACTGGCTTGGCAGCGGACTTGATTACCAAGTCGTACATGTTTGCGAATTACTTTTCGGTGGAGCGAGCCGAACAACACTTCCCGCAAGTTCAGCATTGGTGGGTCGAAGGCGTCTTTGGCATTCAAACTTCGACCAACCCTGGCGCGTTGTTCGGTATCGGCAGAGGCTACAGCTGGTTGTTCGCTATCTTTTCGATTGTTGCGGTGATTGGAATCTTTTTGTGGTTGTTTCGCTTCGGCGGGATCAAGGATCGCTGGTTAACGTGTGCGATGGGGTTGGTGACCGGCGGTATTTTCGGAAACTTGTACGATCGAGTTGGTTTGGGTTTTACGCCGGGCTTTCCGGAAGCCATTCGGACTAACGTACGCGATTGGGTGTTGTTTCGTCTCGAAGGCGTGCCGATGTTTGATCCGTGGCCTAACTTCAATATTGCTGATACGGTTTTGGTTGCCGGCGCGATCATGTTGTTTATTCACGCGTTTATGTTTCAATCGGATGAATCAGAAGAGCAACCACAGCAAAGTTAATTATTTCGCCCGACGCTAGCGCGTTCGGATCACAGGCCCGACGCTAGCGCGTTCGGCTCACAGGTTTAACGATTCATGAAGCCCGGATTTAAATTCGAATTACTGCACGTCGACAAACACTGCGGTGCCCGACTGGGGCGTTTGACGACTCCTCGTGGTGTGATTGATTTGCCAACGTTTATGCCTGTGGGGACTTGCGCGACGGTCAAAGGGATGACGACCGGCCAAGTCAAATCCACCGGTGCTCAGATTATTCTCGGCAACACCTATCATTTGCATCTGCGTCCGGGGGAAGACACGGTTGATCATTTCGGCGGTTTGCCAAACTTCATGGGCTGGGATGGTCCGATGTTGACCGACAGCGGTGGGTTTCAGGTTTTTAGTTTGGCCGAACGCACCAAGGTCACTGAGCACGCGGCAACGTTTCGCAGTCACATCGACGGTTCAAAGGTTGAGTTCACGCCAGAACGCAGTGTGCAGATTCAAGAGAAACTTGGCGCGGATATTGCGATGGTGTTTGATCATGTGATCGAATTGCCAAACACGATCGAAAAAGTACGTGAGGCGATGGAGCGTTCGATTCGCTGGGCGGGACGTTGTCAGGATGCGCACACGTTAGAGTCGCAGGTTCAGTTTGCGATTATTCAAGGCGGCTTGGATGAGGGGTTGCGAGTTGATTGCACGAAGGCGTTGGCTGAGTTGGATTTTCCTGGCTATGCGATTGGCGGTTTGAGTGTCGGCGAACCTCCACCAGAGATGTATCGGATTTTAGAAGCGACATGCCCGGCAATGCCGGTTGAAAAACCACGTTATTTAATGGGCGTTGGTCGGCCAGAGGATTTGTTGGAGTCGATTTTGCGTGGGGTGGATATGTTCGACTGTGTGATGCCAACGCGAAATGGTCGCAACGCGATGGCGTTTACTGACGACGGGTTTTTGAAGATGAAGAATGCCGTTCACACGCTCGATGACCGGCCTTTGCAGGCGGACGTCGAAACGGAATACGCTCATTTGAGCCGCGGGTATTTGAGGCATTTGTTCCAAGCCGGCGAGATGCTGGGGCCGACGTTGTTGTCGTTGCATAATCTGGCTTATTACGCTCGGCTGGTGCGGCAGGCTCGTGAAGCGATTGCCGAAGATTGTTTTATGGAGTTTTATGAAACTCGGATGGCGGGTTGGGCCAAGGGTAAGAGTGTTTCTTA
>CAZKTR010000761.1:0-1784 GCA_964555525.1 uncultured Pirellulaceae bacterium | reverse complement strand
GGTTTCCGTAAAGCAGTTACTGATCCACCCAAAACAGTGGCGATGGAACTTTGATAAAAAGCCCCAAAAAAACATACTCACGGGACTTGCCCAAAACAGTACCAGACGCGTAAGCATGCCAACACTCAGCGGATATGCTTGCCGTCAAAGCCGTGAAGCATGGCCCCCAAACGACTGTAAAACATCTGAAAATCTTGCGAGCCCCACAACAACCCCAGATGGACCTATTATCTCGGCTGAGCAACTTTTCCATCGTTCATTTCGAACAACGTTTTCCAATCGTTGTCTTCGACCAACAAGTTTGTGCTGGTGTCACAAAGGACAACCGGAGTTTTTGAGTCGGTGAACTTAAGTCCGGCAGCTGGATCCTTGGGATCAAAAACGTAGTCTTGTGGAGCAGTCCATGGAACCGCCAACTTGTCCTTAACGATTACCAGTAAAATCGTATTGCTGCTTCCATCAATAATGGATCTAAAGGTGACTTTACGCGGAGCCCCAAGGATCGTTCTTTCACTGCTGGGCGCAACAATCGTGGTATAGCCCGGTTTTGCATCGACTGGAGCAAGTAATTTCGAACCATAGTCGCTAAAAACGTTTGGCATCTCAGGAAGTAGCTTGATATTGGTCGGGCTGTCCCATGGTTCGTCCAAGGCGAATTTGTCATACAGTTCAGACTCTCCTAAAAACGGTAGAATATGAACTCGCCAGCTCAGTCGGTCGGTCTTAGGCTCACGAGCTTCAAGAGATGGCGGAAAGTGCCCAGTGGCCGACTCGTAATTATGCATTCCCAATGCCAATTCTCGCAAACGCTTAGCGGTTGATCGATTGAATGCCGAAGCAACGGCAAATTCGAGATCTTTTCCCGGCTGCCAAGTTTTGCTTGCTGGAATCTGCCAGCGGACCTGACGTTCGTCAGGCTTAAACGTTGATGTATTCAGATGTTGATAAAACGGCATCAGCGGCTGTTGGCTAACCTTTTCGATGGCTGTGAATGACGCAAGCAATTGAGTGGCCCGCTGGGCAAAGGCTTCGGCAGCAGTCGGCGAGGCCGAATCGATTGCGGCTTCTAGCTCGCCAGTTTTAACATCAAACGTCCCTGAGACACTCTGCATGCCTTCGGTTAGCAAAGTAATTGGGCCGCCACCAAGATAATCGGGTAGCTCCGTCAAAAGCTCTCGATACGTGTCGTACAAATGAACCGGCGGCAAGTAAGCAAACTGAATCGTGCCTTGCCTTTGCGGATCATCTGCCTGGGGGGCCATCAGTTTCTTCCATTGGTTCATTCGCGAAGCGGCTGCTGGCGCGTGCTGCGAGTCAGGTTGGGCGAATGAATCAATGACGACAACTGACGGTCGCTCATTATACGGACCCGGCTCTAGAAAATCCCATAACTCTTTCAATGCCTTGATTCGCTTGCCATCCGGATCACGAACAAGGATCTTAGTAGACAGTGGCATTTGTGGAAAACCGACTGTCAGCCAGACAGGATCGCCATCAAGGATATCACGAGTTCGTTTCAAACGTCGCTGCAGTTCTGCTTGCTTGGTAGCCTTGTCGGTTGGCCGAGTCTCTTGAATCAAACCGTCGAGCGCGGCCGGGTCAATTCGAACCAAAACGCAAGTCTCAGCTGTGATATGTGCAAACGCCGGATCTGTTTCTTGACCGTACAACAGAGTTGTGAAGCACGCGGCGTACACTGCGAGGCAAGTGATTGCCTTGTGGAAATTTAAGCGGTTCATTCTGAGCCCTCCTGTTGATTTTGATTCGCTAATTCCAAATGGATC
>CAZKTR010000760.1:0-1787 GCA_964555525.1 uncultured Pirellulaceae bacterium | reverse complement strand
GCTGGTAACGGTTCGCAACCGGCTGAGCATCCAGCGGTCTTCGACGGTTAGGTCGTCCGGAGAAATCGGTGCGGCTTCGTAGCCAGACAAATTTAGCATTGCGAAACGGGAGGCATTCCAGAGCTTGTTCGTAAAGTTACGCGAAACCTCAAATCGCTCGCCCGTCACCGCGCCGCGGGTAACTGCTTTGTCAGCTTCGGTTTCAGCCCACTGAGTCGAAAAGGGTTCTTTACATTTTTTACATGGAACGACCGGCAAGATTCGGTTCTTCTTCGTTTGGTCAAACTTCTCGCCGCAATGAGGACATTCAAACTGGAGAGGCAAACGAACGTCTTGCGTTTCGGTGCACAATCGAGCCATCGCGAAACGCAATGCATCGGCGCCAAACTTTTGGATCACGTCCAGTGGGTCGATACCGTTGCCCTTGGTCTTAGACATCGTCTCGCCGTAGGAGTCTTGAATCTTTGGGTGGATGTAAACTTGATTAAACGGAACTTCTCCACAGTTATTCAGTCCCATCAAAACCATCCGAGCCACCCACAACGAAATAATGTCGCGGCTGGTGATCAGTGTGCTGGTCGGATAGAAGTGTTCAAGTTCGGCTGTTTTCTCTGGCCAGCCAAGAGTTGAATGCGGCCAGAGCGCGCTGCTGAACCATGTATCTAGAACGTCTTCTTCTCGAACTAAGCCGGCAGCGGTGAGGTTTGCTTCGAGCGTTTCATGGCCGCCTTGAACGCAAACGTGGATCGTCGCAAACGGCAGTTCGAGCAACTTTCGTTTTTCGTCGTCGGTTTCTTCGCAGGCTTCGATCTGAATCGCAGCGATCGTTTCGTCAAAGCCATCAATCGCTTTAACTTTCGCAGTTGCTGTTTCAACATCGGCCGCGGTTTCACAAGGAATCGACCAAACAGGGATTTGGTGTCCCCACCACAGCTGACGCGAAACGGGCCAGTCGCGTTTTTCTCTGAGCCAGTCCAAGTACATTCGGCCGTAACGCTCGGGTTTGATTTTTACTCGTCCATCGGTAACGGCGTCCATTGCTGATTGGGAAAGTTCGGCCATGGCAACGAACCACTGGTCGGCCAAGAATGGCTCGATCGGGGTCTTACTGCGGTCCGAAATCGGCAATTCGATCTCGCGGTCTTCGACTTGGTCCAATAGTCCTAACGCTTCTAGGTCTTCGACGACTTGCTTGCGTCCTTGTTTCATCGTCAAACCTGCGTACTTGCCGGTTTCAACGTTTAACGTGCCGTCGCGGTTCATGATGTTGATCATTGGCAGATCACAACGCTTGCCAACTTCATAATCGTTCGGGTCGTGAGCCGGAGTGATCTTTACACAACCGGAGCCAAGTTCGGGTTTGGCCCACTCGTCGGCGACGATCGGAATTTCGCGATCCATCAACGGCAGCATTAGCGTCCGGCCATCGGCGGCCATATCGCGCAGCAGTTCCAACGGCGCGAGCATTTCTGTTTTACGCTGGCCGAGGGCTTTGATTTGTTCTTCGACGGCTGGTTTTTCGGCGTCGGTGGCTTTGGAGAGTTTTTCTTTTAACTCTGAAGCGACTTTTGAAAACGCGCGAGCGGGATCCGGATGGACTGCGACGGCGGTATCGCCAAGCATGGTTTCAGGACGAGTGGTAGCGACCATTACGTGATTCGGTTCGCCGGGCTTGGGATCAACGACGGGGTACATGAAGTGCCAGAAGTGACCTTGAGTGGTTTTGTTTTCAACTTCGTCATCGCTGACGGCGGTGTTCAAATGCGTGTCCCAGTTGACCAATCGTT
>CAZKTR010000759.1:0-1789 GCA_964555525.1 uncultured Pirellulaceae bacterium | reverse complement strand
TTGGTTTTCGAGCGATTTTTGCCTAGTTTAACTTTGTGGTTGTCCCCAAACTGTCCTTGGATGCAGGCGAATTCTCCAATCGATCTTACCGCGAATTTCTTGGTAGCCAGCTTTCTCCAACTGCCCGAAACGAGTGCTTTCGGCTGTTGGAACTGCAAACAGCAACTTTGAATTAGTTGGTAGCGTCTCAAACGAGATCGAACTTGGTGGGCACTGTTGTCGTTTGGACAGTGGTGCCCGCCTTTTTGCGAACGCATTGGCAGATCAGTGCCAAACGATCATGTGAATTCATTTTGGACCTATTTCTCGTTGACTGCGACCGCAGCCATTAGGAGATTGAATTCATTTCCAGATTCCTCTGAAAGAAATCGAGCCAGAAACTTGCGATATGCGATATTGGATTGCTTTCCCGAATCTGTCTCATAATCTTTTCGATCAAACACCAACTTGGCGACAAGTTTCGGGTGCTGTTGTGAAAGGTTTCGAAAATGCTTTTGAGACCAGGCAGCTTGCGGATTTTCGGAACAGCTGTCCAGCGTTTTGGGTGCATCGGCAATCAAATTCCAATTGCTTCTAAAATTGTTCAGAACCAACTCGACCTTCTTTTGCGGGATTTCAAGTTTTTCGAACTCCAATTGCAAGTTACGAACTCTCTCTGCCCCAGCCCAGGCAGCTTGAACCCGGTTTCCTTCGGAAGCAACGTCCTTCAACGGCATCAAACGCGTCATGGTTTTCGCATCAGCATTGCGTCCCAAAATGTTAATCGCAGACTTTGAGAGTAACGGGTCTTTTTCATAGTCGAGTGCATACTCAAAGAGTTTCTCTTCAATGTCTCCCAGAGCATCTGCAGTGTGAAGTGCTCTAAAAACAAAGTCATGGTCTTTTGAAAGAGAGCGTTGCTCAGCAATTTTGATCAGTTCAGGAACCAGCAATGACGATCCAGATTTTTCAGCTGCTATAAGCAGCCTACGAAAGTCATACAGTGTACTGTTGGACGTATTTTTTAGCGCTTCGAGAAATTCCTTGGCAGAACGGTACTTCGGAATTTCGACCACCGAAATAGTATTACCGGTTTTAAGATCGACTGTCTCGACGTAGTTGTAATGACCACGAGACTCATTTCCCAAAACGGTGATCTTTCCTGCCTCCGAGTCAACTCTTAAGTTAATTTTATTTTCGTATTGGGATCCACTTTCTACAGGAGTGACTACGGGGATGCCATACAAATCCTTCCCCCAAAGTTTAGCTCTTTTCTCTAGATCAAATGCAACCAAACCACACCCGGGCGCATTGGACTGATGTTTCGAATAGACCAAGGTTGAACCCGAAAAAACAAAAGCGCCACCAAGATGTGTGTCCCACTGGTGAATAGACGTATCGTTTTTGAGAACCTGTACCCGAATCTTGTTTCCGGCTTCCCAATTGGCAGGGCGAGTCAGCTGAACTTCGTATCCTACCGGTTTGTTTGTCACGTAGTGCTGGATTGATGATTGTTCATTTACCCAATCCCAATTTTCCTGGTCTGGTTTTTGGTTGCCATTCATGGGAAAGCAAACCAATAACAAAATGAAAAATATGCGAGCCATTGAGAGATTCCTTGTAGAAATGCGTTTACCAATCTACGAATTGAGGCAGAGGTTAGCTTCATGTAAATATCATACAGGACGATTTCCTTTTTCCTCGCGAAAAAGAAATAAAACGAACTGATGCAGAACATCCACTTTCGGTAACTTTGGTGAGCGTTTTCCAGTTTCGTTTACAGGTGCGAGTGAAGAAGAACTTGATGCCT
>CAZKTR010000758.1:0-1792 GCA_964555525.1 uncultured Pirellulaceae bacterium | reverse complement strand
ACGCCGATCGGCATGCCGCCACCGACGACTTTGCCGTACGAAGCCAAGTCTGCTTTGACGCCGAAGTATTCTTGAGCGCCACCGAATCCGATTCGCAAGCCAGTGATCACTTCGTCGAAGATCAACGCAGTTGGCTCTTTCTCAGTCATCTTTCGGAGTTCTCGCAAGAATTCACCCGGTTGAAATTCCGGCATCCGACTTTGAACGGGCTCGACCAAAATTCCAGCGATCTCATCCATCCGCTCACGAATGATTTGCAAACTCTCTTCGGTTCCGTAATCAAGAATCAAAGTGTTACCAACATGGCCGGCAGGAATACCTGTCGCAGCAGGGAAGCTTTTCAGCTTCTTGCTTCCACGAGCGATCACTTCATCCAAAATGCCGTGATAGTCGCCGTTGAACATCACGATCAAGTCACGGCCAGTCGCGTTACGAGCCAAACGTGTACAGCCGAGCACAGCTTCTGAACCGGTATTTGAAAACGCCATGCGTTCGTTTCCGGTTAACTCGCAAAACAGCTGAGCAACTTCGCCAGCCAGAGGAGATTGAGGCCCGATGGCGTAATCTTTTTGTACTTGATCGGTGATTGCCGCAACGGTTACGTCGTGGGTATGTCCCAACAAGTTCGAACCAAACCCACAGGTGAAGTCGGTATATTGGTTGCCGTCAATGTCCCAAAGCTGAGTTCCTTTAGAACGGTCGATCACGATCGGATGAGTCATCTCTTTCATGTTCGGACGGAAACCAGAAACGGTTCGCGGATCAGCCATGTATTTGCGATGTTTTTGTGCATACGCCTTGCTGTTAGGCATCATCGCACAGTTTTCGCGAATCGTATCGTCAAGGTACCGTTGTTGAGCTTCGGTCAAATCAGTTTCGTTCAACTTCACAGTCGCAAAACGTTTTGCCTTCTTTGGTTCGTCGGCGTTTGTAGCGGTTGCAACCGGTGAGTCCTTGGCCGGCGCGGACGTTGGTGTGCTTTGTGAAGCTGTCGCCGAACAAGCATGTGCTGCTGGCGTAACTGGAGCTGGCGCCGATGGAGCGGCCTGTGGCAAACTTCCGACTTGAGTACCCGAAAGCAAGCTCAACTGAACCGCCATCAATCGCAATTGCTCTTGCATGACACTTAGAGTTACATCGCCGTTTGCAATAGATGTTACTGGCTGTTGAACAGCAGCGGTCGGTGCTACGGTTTGCGGAGTGACAACGGGTGCTTGCCCAACAGGAGCAGCAGGTTGAGCCGGAGCTGCGATTGTCCCGGCAGCAAACTTGTCCGCTGGAAGATTCTCGTCCAAAAATTCTGCCAACGAGTCAACCGTTGGTGTTTCTTCCAACAACTGCCGGAACGTAACTTCGAATCCCAGCTCCTTCTTTAAAGCCGTGGCTGTTTGCGTCAAAACCAGCGAGTCGAGTCCCATTTCAAAGAACGTCGTGTCACCATCGAATTCACTCAACTCAAAACCTGAACAGTTTTCAAATACGGAATGAATGCTCGATACAATATTTGGAATGCGGCTCATAGTAGTCTCCGGTGGGGCAGCGATTGGCTGAATGGGTTGCGGCGTTGCCGAAACGGCACACTCGTTTGTAGGAACAGAAGGATAAGTTGCTGGCGCCGATTCGGTTTGAACCGGTGCAGCGGCGTTAGGTGTTTGGGTGGTCCCTGGAGCAATAAAATATCGCTTCCGCTGGAACGCATAAGTTGGCAGCGTCGCATGACGACGTGTTCTTTGTTGGCCGTCTGCACTCAGACGGTTCCAATCGATCTCCGCACCGGCAATCCAAAGTTGAG
>CAZKTR010000757.1:0-1794 GCA_964555525.1 uncultured Pirellulaceae bacterium | reverse complement strand
GTGGTTGTCCCCAAACTGTCCCACTCTGATCAGCCTAAAACCTACTGAAACTACGACAGTCTCTGACCAAAACGGCTCATCGTTGGGTTTTACTTCATAGAACATTCGTCACGGCGTTGGCTCACCGGGTCGACTATTTCATTAGCTAGATCGGTCGGAATTGGTGTCTTTATTGCAGGTCCTTTACTCCCCATTCATCCAAGTTTTCGCCAGACAAGTCGATGTCCAAATGTTTAGCAAATCCCAAGACATGTGAGCGAAAAATTCTCCCATTTGCTAATTTTTCCTGGTCAAAATAAATTCTCAACGCAGCGACTTTTTTATCATTCGTGCCATCAAAACCAATTCGGTCCATGCTGTCAACAAATTTTTTTAATCTCTGGTCGCTGTCACTTTCTTGAGTCACTTTCAAGTCCCACATCAAGAAAACCAGCTTTCGCTGGAACTCATACCACCCCGCAGATTTGGTCGGCAAAGAGCCCGAACGAACCTTCCCCCAACGATCGAGCGTTTTACTTCTGTCTTTTACATCTAGCATCCAAGACCCGCCAATCCCCACGTCAAACGGAATTCCTTCTCGCAGTACAATACAACTAGGATAAGACGACCTTTCAATATCGAACCAACGCTGCCGTTCCTCCGGACAATCGGCATTGGCCTCAAACGCGAGGGGATAAACAATTTTGAGCACAAGCTCTGCAATAAGGTTTTCGCGATCTTCAAAGCGGCCAACAACTGTAACCGCATCAGCGTGCTTCAAATTGCGAAGCTCATTTGCCGCATCGGCAAATTGTTCTGAAGGGAAGTTCATTCCTTTCATACCACGCTCACACTCAACTAGCGATTGGTAGGCCTTCTCGCAACGTTGATAATGGCGATAGCGAGCTACTTGCCAAGCAACAAAGAACACGAGCACTGTTGAGAGTATCAGAATAAACCGGATACTAAACTTTGGTCGGAAAATGCTCATCGAAGCAGTAACTTTCGCGATTGATATTCGAATGCGATTTAGCCATTCTAACCAACAGTCAGCCGCTTACTAGGCGGTTCGCTTCGAGGGAGCCCGACATTGACGAGATCGCTGAGAACGCTGTTGTTCGAATCGACGGCAACGGTCGCGGAGCACTCGGCAAGGTAGATGAAAAACTACCCGAAGAAATGAAGAAGGTCTTGGACGAAAGAGAGTTTGACTCCGGTTTCCTAAAGGAGATCGCTTTCAAAAGTCGCTGAGCAGTGGGTGGTCAAATGATTCCTGGCCACTCTTGCTTGGTGATAAACACGCTCCGAATGCACCGACTGAGTCGACGATTTAGCAGACGGTTTTGTTGAATCGTCGGCAGTATTCGGTTGGAGATGTAGTGCGCGAGAACCCATCACGTCGTTTCTCAATTTCGATTGGGTGAGTTGTGGCAAACCCAAAAGGTAGAAGGTTGATAGCAGATGGTGACTTGGGTTTGTCGTTTACGCTTGGCCCCGAAGGAGCTTGGATTTACGGGGCGAGAGTTGACGCGGCCTATCGTCGCCAAGGAATCTATTCGCATTTGATGGCCGAATCGACTCAGGCACGAGAAAACGCATCGCACGCGGCGCCGTATATTGGCGTCAGTAAATTAAATCAAGGCTCGCATAAAGCGATCCAACGTTTCGCCACGCTGATTGGACAAGTGTCCGTTATTCGGTTGGGGTCAATCGTCTGGGCACGGGCAAAAGGCGATTTGAAACAGAACCAAAACTTGACCACTCAATGCACTCGTCGCCCAATCCAATTAAGTATCTCCGAGGACAGCTGAGCAG
>CAZKTR010000756.1:0-1794 GCA_964555525.1 uncultured Pirellulaceae bacterium | reverse complement strand
TGGCAATAAAGGATCTCGGAACACTGCAGTTGGTGACAGGCGGTTTGACGCTCTTCAACTTCCTGCTCGGTATTGTCGTGTTTGTGATCATGTTGCGAATGGTGATGACTGGCGCGAGTGTTCTAAAAGGTTAGCAGGATTCGGCGACCGCTGTGACGGCCCCAAGTTAGCGTGGTAGTGCTGCGGCTTTAGGAACGTTTCTCACTACGATCGGTTTTAAATCCGTGTGTTTGCGCGAACCCTGTTGAGAAAATTAGTGTCCTTGGTGGGTTCTTCGCTTGCTCCCCTAGAAATCCTGCCATGAAAGTCTATCCCTCGATTAAGCAGTTTCGCGCCGACCGCCACGCTGACTTCGTTGGCCACACGTTCGCCAAACATGATGGCTCAAATCTCCGATTTGAGTGGAGCCGAAAGCAAGGCTGGTTTCGTTTTGGATCCAGACGTCGGTTGCTCGAACGCGAGTATCCTACTTTCGGAAAATCCATGGCGATGTTTGAAGATGGATTTGCAGAAGCGTTTGAGCGATTTGCGACTGAAAGCAAGCACGATTCGATGGTGGTCTACTGCGAGTTCTGGGGACCGAAGAGTTTCGCGGGAGAGCACGAGGCCGATGATGACCACGTACTGACGCCGATCGATGTTGCGATTTACAAACGGGGTTTGTTGGCGACGGACTGCTTTGTCGAGAAGTTTGGTGGCGAGTTTGATCTTGGGTATCTAGGCCAACAAAAATGGGACGAGGAGTTTGTTGACGCGGTACGGGCATCGACGTTCGAGGGGATGAGTTTTGAAGGCGTTGTTGGAAAAGCAGGAAGCAGCCACAAACGCAAAGCCATCAAGCTGAAATCCAAAGCTTGGGTTGAAAAAGTCATTCAACAGTACGGTGAAGTAGCAGGACAAAAGATCATCGCTAGCTAGGCTTTGCCTAAATTCCTCGCTTAAGTGTTTTGAAGTTACACATTTTATCGCGAAGCCTCGATACCGACTCACCTATTCCCTCGCTGCGAGCCGAACGCGCAATCGTCAGGTTTTTGTTCGTGCGTTGCTAGGTTAAGCGACATGCTGTTAAGGCCCGACGCTAGCGCGAACGGCTCACAGGTAGCGGCTTCAAAATTGATTTGCCTCGCTGAAATTTGCGTGGTCGCCTTGACGATTTGGCTTGGATGTGGTCCTCTAACGCATCAAATTCACTGCTCTTAACCACCAAAATTTGGAACAAGCAATGGCTGAAAACGACAGCAAAAAGAACAAGCCAATTTCCGTCAACGATGCTAAGGCGATTAGCTCTTACGCTAACTTTTGTCGAGTCACGGGTTCGCCTGAAGAACTGATTGTCGACTTCGGTATGAATTCTCAGCCGATCGGTGGTGGTGAAACGCCCGTCGATATCTCTCAGCGAATTGTGTTGAATTTTTACACCGCCAAACGTCTACTGCACGCCTTACATGTGTCGGTCCAACGTCACGAAGAAGTCTTCGGTAAAATCGAAACTGACATCAATAAACGAGTCGTGCCAAAGTCTGAAGGCTAGTAAACGAATAGACTCCGTCGCCAGATCAATTTAATTTTCCTTTTATCGAGCCCGCATTCGCGGGCTGATTACCATGCCCAAGCAAACCATTGACAACACAGACGTCGCTGGAAAAAAAGTATTCATGCGAGTCGATTTCAACGTGCCGTTGGATAAAGATCAAGTGATCACGGATGACCGCCGTATTGAAATGGCGCTTCCGAGTATTAAGTCGGTGATTGAGCGTGGTGGTCGATTGATTTTGGCGAGCCATCTTGGTCGTC
>CAZKTR010000755.1:0-1796 GCA_964555525.1 uncultured Pirellulaceae bacterium | reverse complement strand
CGTTGCATTTGTCGCCATTGGCGTCCTGATTCTGTTGTCAGGTGACTCGACAACTGGTAGGTATTGCCTCCTTGTCGGACTTGCGATTATCGCCACATGTTTTCTTTTGGCGTATGAGCAATGCAATCAGCAGAAACAATTTCACGAGGAATGTGATAGACTTGGAGAAATGGAGATCTGGCCGTTCTTTGATCGTGCATCTTTGGCCGATGCCAACGGAAACAACTATCTGTTGTCAAACTTTCAACCAGACATCGCGACGTGACAATGTGATGCATGCGAAGTCGGGTTTGCGGGTGTTTTTGAAGTGGAAGATCGCTTGTTTTGGTTCGGCGGTCACGGACTTAGTCAGGCTAAACAAGACATGCTAATGCGACTCGTTGGAATATTAACCTGCATCGCGATTGTTTATTCGCTCTATGTGATGATGCAACCACACTCAATTGCTATCGCTGAAGGGCGCTTCAAGTTGTCTATCACCTCGGACGCAAACCTTCAACTTCCGTCGGACCTGTTGGTGGCCTACTGTTGGAGCCAAGACGAAATGATGCAGGCAAAGGCGGGTGAGGCCCAGCGTGAAGGAATTGTCTTTCGTCGGGCAAACCAAAATGCAGACGGAGTTGTTACAATGGAAATTCCACACATCTCAAAACGCGAGACTGGACAGGAAGACTCATACAACGAACCGAAATTCATTGTGGTGCAGTTTCAATCTGCGGGGGAAATTAAAAGAGAATCATTCCCAATCCCCGAAGGTCGCGGGGACCGAACGATTCGTGTTAGATTGGATCAGGAGGCACCGCTAAACCCTGATAGATGATGGGGGAATGTTGATCAGCGCTGTCGACAGACTCAAGATTCATCAACTGGCTCGAGGGGCTCGCTGCTGTTGGAGCGAGTCTTAGTTGCTGCGTCGAATTGCACGCCGAAGTAAGACTCGTACTCCGGTTCGTCTAACTGGTCCCATTCGATTTCCTAGTTTTTCTGCATTGCTGATCGTTTGAGCAGCTATCTGGTCGAAGTTGTTTCGAACCCATTGTGGCCCATTGGCATCCATCTGAGCTGCCAGCGCTTTGCAGCGACCACAATCAGAACCCAAGCCGAGCTGGTTGATCATTTTTGTCATTTCGGTTCCCGGTCCGCCCGTTGGGATGGTTGGGCCGACTAGCCCTGAGTACTGTTGTGCCCAGCTTGGTTGGCACATCATGACCATCGAAAAAAAACACATAGCGAAGATCTTTGCTAAGTGTCGTTGGAGTTGAGACGATACGGATTTTGATTTTTTATTCATTCTAAATAACGCCAGTCTTCAACTGGCCAGCAAAGTCATACAGTTGGGAAAATGGAATTTTGACTGAGAAAGTCCAACTGGGCAAGCAAATGACCGGAGTGAGCTGGGAATATCGTGTCAAAGCAAAACAGATTGTAGACTGACGTACAGTTTGTATCTTGGTTACATTTGTAAAACTCAGGTCAGTTCAACGATAGCGAAACCATGGTCACGTTTTAGGATTGTTATGGCACTTAAACAAATGGGAAATCAAAATGAGCAGGTTCGGGCGCGTCGTTTGGTTCCAACAGTGCTCGTGTATTTTATTGCAACCGCACTTTTTCTTGCCTACGGTTTCGTCAAACGGTCACGAGCTCACTACGACGATTTCGTTCTGACCGAAATCGAAATACTCAACCCGGCTACTATGCACGCTCTCGAGTGGTTGTTGCTGGTAGCATTTTGGATGCTGCTATTGCTTAGTTTGGTATCGTTCAAAACCAAATGGTTGTGCTGGCCCGTGTTC
>CAZKTR010000754.1:0-1796 GCA_964555525.1 uncultured Pirellulaceae bacterium | reverse complement strand
TTCTCAAGTTTTTCATAAAACCCAACTCGATTTGCCAATCCAGTCAGCGAGTCACTATACGCCATTCGATAGATTTTTTGCTGAGCTCGCTTTATATCAGTGATCTCTTGGACCGATCCAAATAGGCAAGAACCACCGTCAGTATCTTGCAACCGGCGCGAAATTTGCCGGAAATATCGCGTTTGCTGATTGCTGTCGGACTTCAGTTGAAATTCGAGTGTAACTTCTTCATCCGTTTCATCGGCCTGCTGACGGTTGATTGCTTGCCGGACGTGATCGCGGTCCGCATCATCAATTAGGCTGAAAAAGCAGCGTGGTTTTAGTTTGACGGTGTCAAGTTCCAGTAGCCTGCTTAGGCTGATGGAAATCTCCACGTAATCAGATTCAGATTCCCAAGACCAGTAACCCATCCTCGCCATCTTTTCTGAAGCGTGCATTAAAGTCGTATTGGACTTCTGCGATTGGAGCCTAAGCTTGAGTGATTCAACGATTCCTTCGCTCAATTTTTTTCCTGAAACCGCCAGCAAAAGAAAAATGACCGCGCTGAAAAATGCCAGCAGTATGGCGTAGTCACTACCATCGACCAGCAGTCTAGAGACGACCCCAACCCCCAACATCGTTTGGAAAATGACAATTGCGTATCGGTCGGAGGCCAAGGTCCCCAAAGCGCCGCCGCCAATAGCGCACACGCTGATCACCAACAGTGCTTGATACGCTGGAAATCCTACGGGGAAAAGGAACCAGACTGAGCTCCCCCAACACAAGGCCCCTAAAACCAATCCTGCTTGAATCCGCCGCTTCCAAATTTCTGGTTCTTCTTCAGCTGTGTTGGATCTTACAAAGAGTATGCTGTCGATGTAGCGCCCCAGATACACGAGATTGATCACGAAGGTCCACGCCAAAGCGCTGAACAGATCAAACTTACCCCATAGCGTGAACAGCAAAGTTACACTGCCGACGCAAGTTCCCAGCGCAGACATTAACGCACCTCGGTATAGGGCGATATTCTGATAGTGACAAAGTTCGCCACGGGTAATGTGAGACGCAGTGATCATGAACTAAGATTTGATGCCAAGAAAAGGATTGGTAGGTCGTGAATAAAGCCTGTGAGTCGTTACCTCTTCCCCGAACGATCTTGTGTTACCGAATCGTCCGATTTCTATTGAATAAGCCGCGCGAGAGTGCCCCCTAAAAACTAGGTCTGGGTTGGCGTTTATTTCCGCATTAAATTGTCCGACAGCGAGAACAAGCTGCCGCTATGTTTCTTCGGACTGGGTTATACGGATTAATCAGGCTAGGCCAGTGCTTGTTGGGGTCTGAGCAGCGAAAGCGAAGCGGGAAGGGCGTTTTGTGATTACTGACAAACACCAGCAATATTTGTTATAAAAGCCACATGCAAAACACCCCTGAAACCTCGAATCTCAACCGTATCCCACCAGGACAGCAACTGGTGGCGCCAGGAAAATGGCCGTTCATCGGTCAACGCTCACCAAGCGACTCTGATCAACCGTGGAAAGTTACAATCACGGGCCAAGTCGAACATCCAGTCACACTGTCGCTTGAGCAACTTGGTACCCAACCGCAGTGCTCAAAAACGATCGACATCCATTGTGTTACTCGCTGGTCAAAGCTGGACGCTAATTTCTCTGGTGTGCTACTTGAACACTTGCTGGATCTGGCCAAACCCAAATCCAGTGCGAAGTACATCTCGTTCGTTTCCCGAACTGACAACCACCATTCAAGTTCGCTTGAAATCGAAACTGCGATCAATTTGAAAACGATGATCGCGACCCACT
>CAZKTR010000753.1:0-1798 GCA_964555525.1 uncultured Pirellulaceae bacterium | reverse complement strand
ACCATAATCCGGCCGGAACCGATGGTTTTGAGTTTGTCGAGTTTGCTCATTCGGAACCGCAAGTGTTGCGAGATCTATTTTCGTCGATGGGCTACACGCATGTTGCGACTCATAAAACCAAAGCCATCGAACTGTGGCAGCAAGGCGATATCTCCTATTTGATCAATGCCGAGCCAGACACTCATGCTGCCAATTTCATTGCTGAGCATGGTCCTTGTGCTCCGTCGATGGGATGGCGGGTTGTTGATGCGGCGCATGCTTTTAAACATGCGGTCGCAAAAGGTGCTGAACCTTATGAAGGGGACGGTAAGGTAATCGATGTGCCGGCGATTGTTGGCATCGGCGGGTCGCTGATCTATTTCGTCGATCAGTACGTTGACGCCAGTCCTTACAATGAAGCGTTCGAATGGACCACGAAGGCTCATCCAGCGGGCGTTGGGTTTCACTACCTTGATCACCTGACGCACAATGTGTTTAAAGGGAACATGGACAAGTGGTTCGCGTTTTACTCGGATCTGTTCAATTTTCGCGAAATCCGGTTTTTTGACATTCAAGGAAAACACACCGGTCTTTTCAGCCGAGCGCTTACGTCGGCTTGTGGTCGGATTCGAATTCCGATCAACGAGGACCGAGGCGAGACTGGCCAGATCGTGAACTATCTGAAGAAGTACAACGGCGAAGGCATTCAGCACATCGCCGTCGGGGCTCACGATATTTATTCTTCGGTCGATGCGATTTCCGAGTTGGGAGTCAAGTTTATGCCGGGGCCACCGGATATCTATTACACGATGTCAAAGGATCGAGTCGTGGGGCACGACGAGCCAATCGACCGAATGATGAAACATGGTATCTTGATCGACGGCGAAGGCGTGGTTGACGGCGGCGAAACCAAAATCCTGTTGCAGATATTTTCTAAGACCGTTATCGGTCCGATCTTCTTTGAGTTTATTCAACGCAAAGGAGACGATGGGTTCGGCGAAGGGAATTTTAAGGCGCTGTTTGAATCGATCGAAGCCGAAGAGATGTCTCGCGGCGATTATTAAGAATCGGTGGGTTGGGGCGTTGTCGAATGAAAACCTGACGAAGAATTAACCACGGATAAACGCAGATGAACACGGATAAAAACAGAACTTGAATCCGTGTGTATCCGCGTCCATCCGTGGTTTCAAAAAATCAGCAATGGCCAAAACAAGTTTAGAGTCTCCGGTAAAGAACGCTACTTTTGCGGAGCAAAAGGCGACGATGACGGCTTTGAGACATCGCTTATCGGACGTGTATAATTTCTCGATTGAAAACCTGACGAAGAATAAACCGCGGATAAACGCAGATGAACACGGGTAAAAACAGAACTTGAATTCGTGAGTATCCGCGTCCATCCGTGGTTTCAAAAAATCAGCAATTAGAGACGGGCAAAAACTCATGCTCAAAAAAAGATGACATTCATTGAGGAGACTCTAGGTAAACGCCAGTTTGAAAACCAAAGCATTCGCGTCCATTAACGTTCATTCGCGGTTTTAAAATGCTGACTACAAACACCCAAATTGAATCAGTTTCTCGAATGAAAATCTAACGAAGAATAAACCACGGATAAACGCAGATGGACACGGATAAAAACAGAACTTGAATCCGCGTCCATCCGTGGTTTCAAAAATCAGCAATCAATTCATCCGCCATTAATTTCCGAACAAACAATTTCTAACCCCACCGCATGTTTATGCAACTTCATCTGCCAACTGATCCGCAGCCGCCGAGCGATAATTCGATCTCGATCGTTTCGTTTCGCGATTTCTATACCTTT
>CAZKTR010000752.1:0-1799 GCA_964555525.1 uncultured Pirellulaceae bacterium | reverse complement strand
AGACGACACAGGCTTACACATACTATTCTTTACTTTGAAATCAGGCGTAGAGTAAACCACCAGGAAACAAAAAAGGTGTCAGGAGGGCTCTATTAAGCCTGTTGCTTTTTTGTTGGCTTTGCTGCATTGGCAAACACAACCAGTCGCTGATATCGGGGACCCAGTTTTTTAAGATATCGGGGTAAGACACGACAATAAGTTGTACGTAGAGCTATTGATTGCACGAGTTGTTTTGCCGAGACGGGGTCAGATTGAGAATCTAGATACCATTTCACACGTTCAATCGGCAGGTAAGGAATCGCCTCGAGCTTTGTCCTTTCTACTTTTAAAGAATCTCCGACCAAAACCACACCAGGTTCCAAAATCGAACCGAGATATCCACGGTTGTGAACTAAGTGTTTGGGAGGCGCAAGTGCCTTCCGCCGTGGCAACGTTCAGCATGGATGTCACGCGTGTCCACACTGAACTCTGCCCAGCCGGTAAGCAATTAATTGAGCAACTGATCGCGTGACCTAGCAATCGATCGCTATTTAAGCACTGCTATAAAAAAAACTCGGTTCCAACTTACGTTGAAACCGAGGTAATGTTTGAAGCTTGCTTGGTGTCTTCAACCACCAAGGAGGGACCTTCAAGTTACTGCGACAGCAACATCAGCCCCGTTCGACTAAAACCCGTTGGAAACCGCTTGGAAGACTCCCCGAGCACTTTCGCCCACGGAAACAATTGCGGCTACACAAACAAGCACAATAAGAGCCAACATAATCGCATATTCAACTGCCGTTGGACCGTCTTCTTGTTTAAGAAAATTGCTAACAACTGATTTTAAGTAATTCATTGTATTGTACGTCGTCTCTAAAGTTGCTTGATGAAAAGGGTAGACCCCATCTGCCCACTATCGCGGTGACTATGTAAAACTATACGTTCCAATTACAACCAACTAAGTATTTATTTTCAAATAACACGAACGAGCTTCTTTTCTAACCGGCAAATTCGATACAACCCGAACCGCTGAACCGCCCCCTTATATTCCCTAAGACACGGACGCCCAATGATTCTCCACGTCGATATGGACGCGTTTTATGCGGCAATCGAACAGCGAGACAACCCGAACCTGGTCGGAAAACCTGTGGTCGTTGGTGGTTCGCCAACAGGGCGAGGAGTAATCGCGGCGGCCAGCTACGAAGCAAGAAAATTTGGCTTGCATAGCGCGATGCCCAGTGCCCAAGCAATTCGGCTCTGCCCGCACGCCATCTTTGTCAAACCTCAAATCGAAAAATACTCGGCCGTCTCGAAACAGATCCGGGAAATCTTCAATCGCTTCACGCCGGTCTTCGAACCCCTGGCACTCGACGAAGCATTCTTAGACGTCACTGGCAGCGAAAAACTGTTCGGCGACGCGCAGACAATTGGCCGGAAGATCCAATCCACCATCGCCGAAGAACTTCAACTAGTCGCCTCCGTTGGTGTGGCCCCCAATAAATTTCTCGCCAAACTCGCTAGTGACCTCGACAAACCAAACGGATTCATGGTCGTCCAACAGGCGAACATCACCGAATTCCTAGACCCACTCGACATCTCCCGCGTCTGGGGCATTGGCCCAAAAACCCAAAAAACATTCGAACGGCTCGGCGTACAACGAATCGAACAACTTAGAAAACTCCCCAAAGAAACCCTCAAACAATTATTTGGTTTGAACGCCGACCATTTTTGGCGTCTCGCCCGAGGCATCGATACTCGACGAGTTGTGCCTGACCGAATCGCCAAAGCCGTCGGGCACGAATCAACTTTTTCGCAAGACG
>CAZKTR010000751.1:0-1799 GCA_964555525.1 uncultured Pirellulaceae bacterium | reverse complement strand
AAAAACCAGCTCGCTCAAACTCAGCCATGAACTCGTCTTCTCGCCAAGCCCCCGAGATGCAACCCGACCAAAGCTCAGGGTTGTCTTGCATATGGACGGGCACGTCTTCGTCGGAAACGATATCGCTAATTGCTGCTCGACCGCCTGTTTTCAAAACACGGTAGATCTCTTGAAACAGCTGAGTACGATCTTTAGGGCGAACCAAGTTCAAAACGCAGTTTGATACCACGCAGTCAACCGAATCCGATTCAATCATCGGGTCTTCAACTTCCAAACGCTGCTCAAGACGACGACGCTCAAGAATGTTTTGCACGCCAGTCTCCGAAATCTCGGCTAGTTTTGACTCGAACATTTCCAAATCCAACGCCAAGTTTTGAATCACGCCGCAGCGAAATTCAACGTTGCTATGGCCAATCTTGTCGGCGACTTCACTTTGATAACGACGAGCCAAATCAAGCATCTCTTGATTGCAGTCCACGCCGATGACTTTTCCTTCGGGGCCGACGACCTGCGAAGCGATATAGCAAAGCTTGCCACCGCCCGAACCTAAATCTAAAACTGTTTCGCCCGGATTCACATAAGGTGATGGGTCACCACAGCCGTAGTCGCGATCGATAATCTCTTGCGGAATCACTTCTAGCAACTCGGGGCGATACTGAACCGGACAACACAAAGCGGCCTCGCGTTCTTCGGCTGCTTTTGAATAGCGGTCGGCGACAGCGTTTTCGTAATTAATTTTGGTGGAGGTAGACATGGGCGGTGAGTTGTAAAGTTTGTAGGAATGATATGAAATACAAAAGCAGCTTGAAATACTCAAACAAATCCGAGCCAAGCCGCTGAATTGACGTGTTTGATCAATCCTCTATTAAAACCTTTTGAATCGAACTTTCAAAGCCGCCCTAAGAAGATTTTAGACCTTACGAGTTACTATAGTGAATTTTACCAAGTAATCTGCGGCCACGAATCGCCTCGTCTTTCCGAAAGCCCGTACCGAATCTGCCCTTGAACCAACACAGCAACCGATCCTCGCCGCCACAACTCGACTTCTGGTTGGTTCTCGCACAGCGATGATTTACAATATCGCTTGATAACTTCACTAGCATTCAAAATCAAAACATAGATTCAACCAGCAGCTCTTTTTATTATGAAGCATCAAATCTACCGAACGCTCGCCGCTTGCGGACTAGCGATTGTTGTCGGGTTGGTGGCGGTCCCTGCGTTGGCTCAGTCAACAACGACTCAACCAACCGCTAAACAGAAGTCCGCGAAATCAATAACGGTTAAATCAATTTTTTCCGGTAAAGACTTTCGCACCAAATCGTTTTCACCAGCGTGGGAAGCAACTGGCAAAACCTACTTGTTCAACAAACCAGCTGAAGCCGGTGGCTTTGACTTAATGGCAGTCGACCCAGTTACCAACGAAGAAACTTTGTTGATTCCTGCCAGCCAACTGGTTCCCGAAGGCAAAACCAAGCCGCTGTCGATCGCGCACCATCAATGGTCCGCCGACCGCGAGTTAGCGTTGATTTTCACGAATGCCCGCAAAGTCTGGCGGCATCATACTCGAGGCGACTACTGGCTGGTCAACCGAAAAACTGGGCAGCTTCGCCAAATCGGCGCCCAGCAACCCGAAGCAACTTTGATGTTTGCTAAACTTTCGCCTGATGCCAAACGCGTGGCATATGTTTGCGACCGCGACCTGTACATGGAAGACCTCGCGTCCGGCAAAACCACTCGGCTTACCGAAAAACGCACCCCCGAGATCATCAACGGAACTTCCGACTGGGTCTACGAAGAAG
>CAZKTR010000750.1:0-1800 GCA_964555525.1 uncultured Pirellulaceae bacterium | reverse complement strand
TGACGACGGAACGAGAGTTCCACCCAATTGCGTGCGACTCTACGATTTTGCAACCAAGAAAACAACCAACGTTTTTGAGCCCCAAGATTCTCCGTTCTATAATTTGATGTATCACTTCGAATGGGCTCTGGGCAAACAACGAACGGTTATCTTTGCGGGCAACTTGAAAGATAGCGGCAATAGGGTCTCGGCTACAATTGATATCGACGCTGGACTGAAGTCACTGAAAACATTTGACCTCAACAGACATACTCATGGCGTGGGCTACGACTGGCATCCCAACGGCGACGATGTTTTGGTGGATGGCAACGGCGACGAGGCCTTGCTGCTACTGTCTACGGAAACCGGTGAGGTGTCGAACCCATTTGTGAACTTTCCAGCCAACGTTAGCGTTCGCGACGCCACGTTTACACCCGACGGCAAGCATCTCATCGCGGCATTTTCGGCAATGCCAGCTTGGAAGATCCGCCGCAACGTTGGTCAAGCCATACAACCGAAGCAACAACAGCTGGAAGGTTTTACCAGAGGGATTATCCAAACAATTGAAACGGCTGAAAAAGTCGAGCATCCCGTCGATCAACAAAATGACACGACCGCAAACGACTCGCCCAAGTCATCGCTCGTTATTAAACTGATCGACAAAGATGACAAGCCCATTCCAAACGTTAAGGTGCAAGTCTACGACGGGCAGAGTTTCTGGCACGGTCGCGAGCCCCTCTTCAAAACAAAATTCTCGGTTTCGGATTCGCTGGGCAACGCCGTGCTCCCGAAGTTTTTTAAGCGAATACCAGACAAGACAAACTACTGGATCAAAATTTTCCAGCCAGAAGGTGCCTCGTGGCGGCCTCCCAACCGCTTGATTGGACGCGGCACGGCCCTAACCAAATTGCATGCCGAAAATCCGCTTGTCGAAACCCAAGAGAAGGCCGAAAGCTTTGAAATCACGGTAACACTGGTTCAAGAGTGCCCCACTGATATTTCAATCGTCGATGCTGCCACCGGCAAACGAAAGCTCTTCGCGCAGCTTTTGTTCAAAGACGACCGCGTGAACCAATGGACCGTGGCGGCCCTGCAAGACTATGTGGGCGACACCGGCGGCGATGATGTGGGGCGTCTTGGCTTAAATTTCTACACTACCTTGATCGCTTCGATGAGCGACGCAAGTTTCATGGCTACCCGCGAAGGCTACTACCCAGTCGAATTCCGACTGTCGGAGAAACTCAGCCCCGAAAAGGTCGTTAGAAAGCAGATTGAGCTAAAACCAGCGCCGCAAATCGAATTGACCATTCTCGACTCGACCGGAGCACCCACTGTCGGTGCGAAGTTGGAATACATCGGGCCCGATGTTCGTGGCTCCTATTACCCCGTCAAGCCGTCCGATGACAACGGTAAGATCACACTGAACTATCCAGAACTCGGCAAGCTGGCGCGCTGGCGAATAACACATTCTAGCGGACAGGCTGAAGTCGACGCCAAATCGTTGCTTGAGCAAGATGTACCTTCTTCCGGCCCAATCAAAACGAGAGTGCGTTTAATCGCTTACCCGTGAGCGACAGAAATTCAATTTTCAAGGTTGCCTTCGACGTTGTGTCGCGATTCGTGGACGCCCTAAAGAGAGGTGATCTCGACGTGGCTAACTCCATGCTTGAAGAGACAAGTTGTTTCGTTATAGACGATGATGATGTCTACTTGCGAACTGGAATCGGAACCGACTACGAATATGACGAGCCTTGGAGCAATAAATTTCGCTCACTCGATCAAAACATCGAGCAACTGTCGTATGACATTGCATCTGCAACA
>CAZKTR010000749.1:0-1802 GCA_964555525.1 uncultured Pirellulaceae bacterium | reverse complement strand
GGCAAGATGTTATCGAGCACATGAGCAAGTTTGACCGTATAGTCCAAACGTGATTGCTCGGCCCAGGTCGGCAAATACACATCATGCTTGACCACCGGTTGATGGAAATCGCTGTAAGGGAAGCCGTTGAAGGTATACGGCAATAAATGTGTTTCGGCCAACCAGTCTCGCCATCGAAGCAACTCCGTTTGCCCAAGTTCCATCGCCGCTTGGTTGCTCAGCCAGAGACCAACCGGTAACGGCAGCGATTGGTCAGAATCTGATTCGAGCAACTGTTCACGGACTTGAACACTGTGGGTTAACAGGTTTTGGTTTACTGCGTCCAGAGACGTCCCCGCGTGAACGTTCGTGCAATACCCAACCTTCATTGGTCGGCTCCAGTGGTGGGTGTTTTTTCTTCAGGCGAAGTGCCACCGCCTTGCAGCCCTGCGACGGCTAGTAAAATCCAACCGGCCATAAACCCAAGTCCACCCAAAAACACCGGTGCTCCCCAGACCCGGACCTCGGTTAAAACCAGCGTATATAAACAACCGGAAAAAATTAGGATCCCGATCGAAAAACAAGCCGCTGCATAGCCGGCCAGACGACTACCACGGCAATGGATCAATAAACCTGCCGCCACAATCGCCAACGAGTGGTGCATTTGATACTGGGCAGCAGTCCGCCAGTTGCCCAGTCGTTTTACTGCCAGGGTCGGGTCGGTTTTGGAAAGTTCCGCGAAGTAGTCTTCGAGGCCATGAGCACCGAAGGCCCCGAACCCGACGGCCGTTAAGCCAAACAAAGCGCCAATGGCAATCCAGGGATTTCTGCGTTTCGCGTTGGTGAGCTGCGCTTTGGTAAGCGGCGAATTGGGACTTCTGTAAGCGTTCAATCTATCACCTAAGCTTTGGCAATCAGGTTTTAAAAGTAAATTTTGGTTTGGTTGGAATTATCAAAATAGCCGGTCTCAATACAAGCTGGACGCGCAAGCGAGTGCACCATAGCAACCGCAAAAAATGCACTCGCTTGCGCGTCGAGCTTGTATTCGAACAACTTCAAAACGCGTTAGCGAGGAAAGCCAGTTGCCTCCCCAGTCACACTCAGCCGAAATCAGTATAATCATCTGCATCAAAATTGGCACCCGCTTGCCGATCCATGGAGTCACTTACGCAAGATGGCTTGTTTGCAACCAATCTAACCAACTCTCGCAATGAAAATCACGCTAATCATTTTTTGTTTGATCGTTTTGTCTTCTGTCGCTTCGTTCGGTGAACAGCCAGATCAGCCTACGACAAATAAAGACAACGCATCGTCGACAGGTCCTACTGGCAAGCAACGTATCACTCTGGAGATGATTGATGGGCCAAACCGGTTGCTCGCCAACTTGGTCGAAGCCCCAAAGTGGTTTCGTGGCGAAAATTGGTTGGTCATTGAAGACGGAAACGTGAAAGGGATGGTCGATGCGGAAACTGGCGATCCAGTCGTTGAAAAGCCTAACATCGCGTTCACTGCGGAGGATCTGAGCAAGGCGATTGAGGCTCGGGATGCGGAGAAGAATTCAAAGCAGGATTCCGAGCCCGAACAATCTCCCGTTTCGCCGCGTTTGCTAGAACTGATGGCCGATCTTGGCGAGGCCACTGAAGGGGCTTCGCTATACAACTTCAATCACGATGAATCAAAACTTGCTTTTGCGTCCAAACGAGGGCTGCATGTTTTTGATATGAAAGCAAAGTCGACTCAAACGTTGCCCGCTGAATCGCCGAATCACTTGGTTGGAATGTTGGATTGGGTTTACCAAGAAGAACTGTACGGTCGAGGAAACT